>CAYWXQ010000001.1:0-16916 GCA_964462475.1 uncultured Rhodobacterales bacterium
GTGTTCCACGCCATCACCCCGATCACGTCGCCTTTTTTGACGCCAAGTTCGGCAAGGGCTGCCGACAGCTGTTTGGCCTCGCGCTGCACTTTGGCCCAGCTGCTGTGCACGATCGGCCCTTCAACCGAGCGGCCGATCACCGGCCGGTCGGGGTGGAAACGGGCCGCGTGGTCAATAATGGTGCTTACTCTTAACGAAAAATTCTGCATCATGCCTTAGTTCTCCCTGATATATGGTGACTATCGCCCATTCTGGTGTGTTTGAAAAGGGCGGGTTATAGTGGTGGAATCAATTTTTAGTGGCGGGGGCCAGGATGAGCGAAATTTCAACAGCACAGCTTGGATTGGCAGAGGCGGTGGCCCGGCATCTGGGGGGTAAATCGTTGCTGAATTATTTTACCCATATACACGAGGAAACGGGGTTTATCTATTTCGCCACCCCTGCGGTTGCCAATATTCGCACTATCGGCAGCCTTAATATGGCCGTGGCCGAAACCATGGGGGTTGATTATACCCTTGCCGGTCTGGGGCAAATTTTCAACCGCCAGGCCAACATTGTCGGCAATCCGAATTTTGTCGGGTTTGACGTGTTTTCCCAGATGATCGAGGACCCCGATGTTGTGCGGTTTACGTTTTTGCGCAACCCCGCAGACCGGTTTTCGGCGATATACCGCAATCTTTTTTCGATCAATACCATGGAGTCACAGCCGCGCCAAAAGGTGTTCGAGTTTTTGGGCATACCGCTTGAGGAAAACCTGACCATGCTTGATTTGGCCGAGCTGCTGGCCGAAGAAGACGGGCTAAAAGCGTTGCTGCCCCAGCTGCGCAGCCAACGCCAGATGACTGCCTATGATCTGGTTGATTACAGCTTTATTGGCCGCCACGAAACATGGGAGAAAGACTTCGCCACGATCGCGCACGAGATTTTCGGGCGCGATGTCGCCCGGTTCGACCCGATAAAAACCTTCAACAAAGACCCCGAAGGGGCGGCGCTAAAGTCGTTGGTTGATGCGGATACGATTGAGGCGCTAAAGCTGGCCTATGCCGAGGATTACGACATGCTCGACGAGGTGGCGGCGCTGTTTCCAAACGGGTTCTTGCAGGAATAGCGGCAGGCCGGGGGGGCGGCCTGCCGGATTTATAGTTACGCCGCTTTACCCTTGGCGCGCTGATAAAAGCCCTGACCGGTTGCGGCCAGATCGCGCAGCATGTCGGGGGCGCTAAAGCGCGGGCCGCAGGTTTCGGTCAGGTGGTCACAAATTGCTACCGCCTGATCGGCGCCCAGAATATCAAGCCAGCTAAACGGGCCGCCCGACCACGGCATAAAGCCCCAGCCCAGAATGGCCCCCACGTCACCCTCGCGGATATCCTCTAGCACGCCCTGTTCATAGGCGCGCACCGCTTCCAGCGTTTGCACCATGGCAAGACGGTGTTTTACATCCATAAAATCGGGCTGGGTTTCTGCAACCGGCCAGTTTTCGGCCAGCCCCTGCCACAGAAGTTGGCGTTTGCCCTTCTCGTCATAGTCATAAAAACCGGCCTTGGTTTTACGACCCAGACGGCCCGCGTCAAACAGTTTGAACAGCACCTCGTCGGCGCTGTCATCATAGCTGTCGCCCATTGCCGCCTTGGTTGCCTTGGCGATTTTTACCCCCAGATCGATCGAGGTTTCATCGTTTAGCTGCAACGGCCCGAGCGGAAAGCCAAGCTGCTTGGCGGCGTTTTCGATCAAGGCCGGCTCAACGCCCTCCTTCACCATGCGCAGCCCTTCGTTGATATAGGGGATGATGCAGCGATTGGCATAAAAGAACCGCGCGTCATTGACAACGATAGGTGTTTTGCGGATCTGGCGCACATAATCCAGCGCCTTGGCCACGGCGCGGTCACCGGTGGCCTTGCCCTTGATGATCTCTACCAGCAACATCCGTTCAACGGGGCTGAAAAAGTGGATGCCGATAAACTGCTCGGGGCGCTGGCTGGCCTTGGCCAGTTCGGTGATCGGCAGGGTCGAGGTGTTGGTGGCAAAGATGCAATCCTCGCCAACCACGGCTTCAACCTTTTTGGTGACCTCGGCCTTGATACCGACATCCTCGAACACTGCTTCCACAATCAAATCAGCGCCCTTTAGCGCGTCATAATCGGTGGTGGCGGTGATCAGCCCCAGCACGGCCTCTTTCTTTTCCGGCGTGGTTTTGCGGCGCTTGATGCCCTTGTCCAGGTAACCCTCGACATAGGCCTTGCCCTTGTCGGCGGCGGCTTGGTCACGGTCAATCAGCACCACCTCTATGCCCGCCATGGCCGACACAATAGCAATGCCCGCGCCCATCA
This sequence comes from uncultured Rhodobacterales bacterium, assembly GCA_964462475.1. Classification (GTDB taxonomy): domain Bacteria; phylum Pseudomonadota; class Alphaproteobacteria; order Rhodobacterales; family Rhodobacteraceae; genus UBA3077. The sequence continues at coordinate 2,328 of CAYWXQ010000001.1, forward strand.
TGCCCGCGCCCATGATGCCGACTTTTTTAACGCTTTGGTCGGGCACGGCTTTGGGCCGCACCGCGCCCTTTTCCAGCGCCTGTTTGTTAACAAAAATCGACCGGATCATCGCGGCGGAGGAGGGGTTAAGCATAATGCTGGTAAACCACCGCGCCTCGACGCGAATGGCGGTATCAAAATCCACCAATGCGCCTTCATAGATCGCCGAAAGCATGGCTTTGGCGGCCGGATACACCCCTTGGGTTTTGCCATGCACCATCGCCACCGCGCCGACGAATGTCATGTAACCGGCAGGGTGATAGGGCGCGCCGCCGGGCATTTTATAACCCTTTTTATCCCACGGTTTTATAATGTCGTCGTGGCTGGCGTTCAGCACCCAGTCTTTGGCGCGGGCCAACAGGTCGGCGGCGGGCACCACCTCGTCGATCAGGCCTGCGGATTTGGCCTTGGCGGGGGGCAGCATTTTGCCCTCCAGCAATACCGGCGCGGCCATCATCGGGCCAACCATGCGCGAAAACCGCGTGGTGCCGCCCGAGCCCGGAAAAATGCCAACCAATATTTCGGGCAGGCCGATTTTGGCTTTGGGGTTGTCAGCGACAAAACGGCGGTGGCACGAAAGCGCGATCTCGGTGCCGATGCCCGCACTGGTGCCGGGGCTGGCCCAGGCCACGGGCTTGCCGCCCTTGTTGGTTTTGGGCTCCATGCCCGCGCGCTCGATCTTGCGCAGAATCTGATGAATGGCCATCACCCCGTCAAAAATACCCTGTGCGGGGTTTTCGCCCGCGTCTTCGCGCATTTTTGCCAGCACGTTCAGGTCCATCCCGCCGGCAAAATCCTTTTTGGCCGAGGTAATGATCATGCCTTTTACCGCATCATCCGCCAGCGCGTCATCGACAAAGCCGTTAAGCTGTTCAAAACCCTGTTGGGTCATCACATTCAGGCTGGTTTCAGGCTGGTTCCATGTAATGGTGGCCACGCCGTCGCTATCGACATCATAGAAAAATTGTTGGGTCATGGCTTAAATCCTCTCGATAATAGTTGCGGCACCCATGCCTGAGGCCACACAAAGCGTGGCCAGCGCCGTGCCTTTGCCGCTGCGCTCCAGCTCGTCAAGCGCGGTGCCGATAAGCATCGCACCGGTTGCCCCCAGCGGGTGGCCAAGCGCGATCGCGCCGCCGTTGACGTTGACCTTGGCGTGGTCGACATCAAACGCCTGCATAAAGCGCAGCACCACGGCGGCAAAGGCCTCGTTAACCTCGAACAGGTCGATATCGGCGATGCTCATTCCGGCCTCGGAAAGGATTTTTTCGGTCACCGGCATAGGGCCGGTCAGGTTGATTGTCGGGTCGGTGCCGATCTTGGCGGCTGCGCGAATACGGGCGCGCGGTGTCAGGCCGTATTTCTCGCCAAACTCTTTTGAGCCGACCAGCATGCCTGAAGCCCCGTCAACAATGCCTGAGGAATTACCCGCATGATGCACATGGTTGATCTTTTCCAGATGCGGGTATTTGAGCATCGCCACGGCGTCAAAGCCCGGCATGCTTTCGCCGATATCCTTGAAGGCGGGTTTCAGGCCGCCAAGCGATTGCATATCTGTGCCCGGGCGGGGGAATTCGTCACGGTCCAGAATGGTCAGGCCGTTGCGGTCCTTGATGGTGATCAGCGATTTATCAAACCGGCCCTCGTCTTGCGCGACCTTGGTGCGGCGCTGGGATTCCATGGCATAGGCGTCTACGTCTTCGCGGCTAAAACCATATTCGGTGGCAATGATATCAGCCGAAATACCCTGCGGCACAAAATAGATTTTGTTGGCAAGCTCGGGGTCCACCGCCACGGCGGCACCATCGGCACCCATCGGCACGCGGCTCATCATCTCGACCCCGCCGGTCACATAGGCCTGCCCGGCCCCGCCACGCACCTGCATGGCCCCTAGGTTGGTGGCTTCCATGGCGGAAGCGCAAAAACGGTTGATGGAAAGGCCCGGGACGCTTTCAGAATAATCCGACAGCAACACGGCAGAGCGCGCAAGACAGCCGCCTTGCTCCATCACTTGGGTCACATTCCCCCAGATCACATCCTCGACCGCTTCGGTATCAAGGTTGTTGCGGTTTTTGATCGCATTCAGAATGTCGGCTGACAGGCGCACGGATGTGACCTCGTTCAGCGAGCCGTCTTTGCGGCCCTTGCCACGCGGGCTGCGCACGGCGTCATAGATATAGGCTTCGGTCATAATATCCTCCGGTTAACTTTGCGGCAGGGGGTGGCCCTGCATCAAATCATAAGGGTGTTTCCAGTCGGGAAGCTGGCGGATGTTTTCCAGCCAGTTTTCAATATGCGGGTATTGGCTGCGGTCCATGCCAAAGGGTTCGTCGTAAAACAGGTAAGAACTGCAGGAGAAATCGGCGGCGGTGGGAGCTTGCCCCACCATCCAATCGCGACCCTCAAGATGGGTGTTCAGCGTGGCGAGCGCGGCTTGGCAACGGCCCATGGAAAAGGCGATAACGTCTTGGTTGCGATGCTGTTCGGGCAGGAAATTGGCGATAAACCGTGTCATCCCGAACTGGCTGGAGCCTTTGTGGTTATCCCACAACACCCAGCGCAAAACCTCGCGCGCGTCGCCCTCGGCGGGGGCGTAATGGCCGGTTTTATCAATTAGATAGTCAAGAATGACGCCCGACTGGCTGAGGGTGACATCACCATCGACCAGCACAGGCACCTCGCCCATTTCGTTGATGGCGCGAAACGCGGGGCTGCGCGATTCACCCTTGAAGAAATCAACAAACACCTCCTGCCACGGGGTGCCGGTGACGTTGAGATAATTCGCGACCTTATAAGCGTTGCCTGATTGGGCGAAGCAATAAAGTTTCATATGTTGGCTCCTGTGGCAGGGGTCGGATTTGAGTATTTATGGAAGACTGAAATCAGGTAACGGTTTATTAACCATGACATCGGTATGCTGGTTTTGCGGTACAGGCTGGAGAGCCGATGACCGTGAAGAGTGAAGTCGCCCTTGTTTTCGGACAAGGGCGCATCTTCAGTCTTCTGGAAATACTCCCGCCGGAGGCATATTAGTTTCAACCCGAGGCTCATCACAGGCGCCTCCCGATCAGTTCTTTCATGATCTCGTTGGTGCCACCATAAATGCGCTGCACGCGGGCATCTGTCCACATTTCGGCGATCGGGTATTCCATCATATATCCATAGCCACCATGCAATTGCAGACATTCGTCCAGCACCTTGCATTGCAGGTCCGACAGCCAGTATTTGTTCATTGCGGCGGTTTCTACGCTCAGGGTTCCGGCCAAATGGGCCGCTATGCAACCGTCAAGAAACGCCCGCGCGACCACCGTGTTGGTTTTAGCTTCTGCCAGTTTGAAACGGGTGTTTTGAAACTGGGTTAGCGGGCCGCCGAATGCCTCGCGCTCTTTGCAATATGCGATCGTCATGGTCACGCCGGCTTCCATTGCCCCCACAGCCCCACAGCCGATGATCAGGCGTTCCTGGGGCAGTTGCTGCATCATCTGGTAAAAACCTTGGCCCTCTTCCGAGCCAAGCAGGTTTTCGGGCGGAATTTCGACATCGTCAAAAAACAGCTCCGATGTGTCGGCCGCTTTCAGCCCGATTTTGTCGAGGTTTCGGCCGCGGGTAAAGCCCTTGGCTCCTGCCGTTTCCAGCATGATCAGCGAAATGCCTTTTGCCCCTTCTTCGGTGCCGGTTTTGCACGCCACCAGAACAAGGTCGGCATGCTGGCCGTTGGTGATAAAGGTTTTCGCCCCGTTCATTCGGTAGACATTGCCCTCTAGCACCGCGCGGGTTTTTATGCGCTGCATGTCTGATCCGCCCGAAGGCTCGGTCATCGCCAGCGCCGAAACCAGCTCTCCGGTGGCCATTTTGGGCAACCAGCGCTGCTTTTGGTCCTCGGTGCCGTAAGCCAGTATGTAATGCGCAACGATGCCCGAGTGGATACCATTGCCCCAGCTCGCAAGGTTTTCGCGCCCCGCCACCGTATAGATCACCGCATCATGGCCAAAATCGCCGCCCGCGCCGCCGTATTGTTCGGGGATCGAGGCGCAGAGCAGGCCCAGTTCGCCGGCTTCATACCAGCTATCGCGGTCCATCTGCCCCTGGGCGCGCCATTTTTCATAGCGCGGCACCCACTTTTCCTGAAAGAAACTATGGGTCATGTCCTCGAGCATTTTATGCTCGTCGGTCATCCACGTTGAGGGCAGGTTGGTGAAAGTCATGGGTTAAAAATCCTCTGCGGCCAGCGCCATTACCGGTTTGGCACCACTGGTGATCCGGGCCAAACGCAGCCCGGTTTCCGGCAACAAACGTTGCATATAATAGCGGCCGGTGACCAGCTTGGTTTGATAAAATTTTGCATCTTTTGCGCCGGTATCAAGCCCGGCCTGCGCCGCCTTGGCCATTTGCGCCCACATCAGCCCCAGACAGGTATGGCCGAACAGGTGCAAAAAGTCGGTTGAGCCCGCCAGTGCCGCATTCGGGTCTTTCATCCCGTGCTGCATAAAAAACATCGACGCCGCCTGCAAATCCTTGCTCGCCGCCTTTAGCGGGTCCAGAAAATCGGCTTTTAGCGCCGCATCGCCCTCGTTTTCCTTGATGAACCCTTTGACCAGATCAAAAAACGCCATCACATGCTTGCCGCCATCCGAGGCCAGCTTGCGCCCCACCAGATCAAGCGCCTGCACGCCGTTGGCACCCTCGTAAATCATGGTAATGCGGGCGTCGCGCACAAATTGCGACATCCCCTGTTCCTCAATATAGCCATGGCCGCCGTAAATCTGCTGCGCCTGCACTGTGCATTCAAAACCCTTGTCGGTTAAAAAACCCTTCATCACCGGTGTGAGCAGCGAAACTAGGCCGTTGGCGGCCTCGTCGCCGCTGCGGGTGTGGGCGTCTATCATGCTGGCCCCCCATAGCAAAAACGCGCGCCCCGCCTCGATAAAGGCCTTTTGGTCCATCAGGGCGCGGCGAATGTCGGGGTGCACGATCAGCGGGTCGGCTGGGCCATCGGGGTTGGTTGCACCGGTAACGGCGCGGCCTTGCAGCCGGTCGCGGGCGTATTCAACCGCGTTGGTATAGGCGGCATAGGCCTGTGAAAGCCCCTGCAGGCCAACGCCCACGCGGGCCTCGTTCATCATGGTGAACATGGCGCGCAGGCCCTTATGGGCGTCGCCAACCAGATAGCCGGTGGCGCCGTCAAAGTTCATCACACAGGTCGAATTGCCGTGGATACCCATTTTTTCTTCGAGATTGCCAACCGAAACCCCGTTGCGCGCCCCGAGCGTGCCATCATCATTGACGATGAATTTTGGCACGATAAACAGTGAAATCCCGCGCACGCCCTCTGGCCCGCCGGGGATTTTGGCCAATACCAGGTGTATGATATTGTCGGCCATATCGTGATCGCCCGCCGAAATAAATATCTTTTGGCCGGTAATTTTATAGCTGTCGTCGCCTTGGGGTTCGGCTTTGGTGCGCAAAAGCCCCAGATCGGTGCCGCAATGGGGCTCGGTCAGGTTCATGGTGCCGGTCCATTCGCAGCTTACCATTTTTGGCAAAAACTTTGCCTTCAGCGCGTCCGAGGCATGGGCGTGAATGGCCGAATAGGCCCCGTGGGTCAGCCCCGGATACATATTCAGCGACATATTGCTACCCGCCTGCATTTCGCTTACCGCTGCGTTCAGCACATAGGGCATGCCTTGGCCGCCATATTCTGGGTCGCAATCAAGGCCGGTCCAGCCGCCCTTACGCAGCACATCGAACGCGGCCTGAAAACCGGTTGGAGTGTGCACAATGCCGTTTTCCAGCGTGCAGCCCTCACGGTCGCCAACGGCGTTTAGCGGCGCCATGACGTCGCGGGCGATCTTGCCGGATTCTTCCAGAATGGCGCCGGTGAAATCGGCATCAAGCTCGCCGTAACCCGGGGTGCTGGATTCGTGCACCTTCAGCACATCGTGCAGAATAAATTCCATGTCTTTTAGCGGCGGGGTATAGATCGGCATGTTTCTCTCCTATTCGGCGGCTTTGATGCCGCGCTCGGCCAGGACTTGTTCGCCCCAGCGCAATTGTTCTTTTAAGTCTTCGATGGCGTTATCAAGTTCGTTGCGCTGGGTTTCCATGGCGGCCAGACGCGCGGTTGCCAGTGCATAAGTGCGGGCCAGTTGCGTGGTGTGCTGGTCATCAATATTATAAAGATCAAGCAATTGCCTGATTTCCTCAAGACTGAAACCAAAACGCTTGCCCTGCAATATCAGCTTCAGGCGCGCGCGGTCAGATTTGGTGAACAGCCGCTTTTGGCCAATGCGGGTCGGGCATAACAGCTCTTTGGCCTCGTAAAACCGCAGGGTGCGCGGGGTTACGCTGAAGGCCTCGCACATCTCGCCAATGGTGTAGGTTTGATCGCTCATCATGCATCTCCCTTTTGCTTGACGTTAAGGTAATGTCGAGGATATGATATTGCAAGTCGTATTTACGTTAACGTCAAGCATGAGGGGTCACGGTTGTGTGACAATGCCGGCGCTAGGCCGCAAAGCAGGCAATTGACCCCGGCGCAAAACTTTGGCAAAGCGGACGCAAGCAAATAAACAGGGGCCACCGATGGACAAAAAAGCAAAACTGGCCGCGCAGTTTTTAGCGGCGCTGCCGCACGCACGCGCGCTTGACATGCGGGTTGACGATATGGGCGAAGGCAATGCAGCCCTGTCGCTGCCCTATGATGCGCGCTTTGTCGGTGACCCTGAAAGCGGGGTGCTGCATGGCGGGGTGGTGACCGCCTTGCTTGATACCGCGATGGGCACGGCTGTGTTCAGCCACCCGCACAGCATGGGCGCGACCGCCACCATTGATCTGCGCATCGACTATATGCGCGCCGCCACCCCGGGCCAGCGGCTGGTGGCAAGGGCCGAATGCTACCGTGTGACCCGCAGCGTGGCCTTTGTGCGCGCCACCGCCTATGATGAAAGCGACGACCCCGTCGCCACCGCCGCCGGCGCCTTTACCGTGGAAGGGGCAAAGAAATGAAACATCCAGAACCGGTTCAAATCATTAAACAACGGCGCGACGCCGCCTTGGCGCAGCTTGCGGGCGGGGTGCCTTATATTGGGTTTTTAGGGGTCAGGTTCGAGCGTCGCGGCGACGAGCTGACCACGATTTTACCCTATAGCGAGGCCCTGATCGGCAACCCGATCCTGCCCGCCCTGCACGGCGGCGCGGTTGGCGCGTTTCTTGAAATCGCCGCCCAGATAGAGCTGGCATGGGCGATTTACTGGCCGCAATTCGAGGCCGGGGCCACCGGCCCGCATACCATCCCCAAAACCATTGATTTCACCATTGATTATCTGCGCAGTGGCCTGCCGCGCGATGCTTATGCCCGCGCCGTCGTCAACCGCTCTGGTCGGCGCTATGCCTCGGTGCATGTCGAGGCATGGCAGGATAACCGCCAAAAGCTTTTTGCCCAGGCCACGGGGCATTTTTTAATGCCGCGCACGGATGGCTAACGCCGCCGTCACCCACAAACGAGTGCTTAAAATCGCGCTACCGATCGTGCTTTCAAACGCTACGATCCCGATATTGGGCGCGGTTGATACCGGCGTTGTCGGCCAACTTGGGCTGGCAGCCCCGATCGGGGCGGTGGGCATTGGTGCGGTGATTTTGGCCGCGCTTTACTGGCTTTTCGGGTTTTTACGCATGGGCACCACCGGCATGGTGGCACAGGCGCGCGGTGCGGGGGATGACGCCGAGGTCAGCGCCCTGCTGCTGCGCGGGTTGATGATTGGCGGCGCCGCGGGGCTGGCAATAATATTGCTGCAAATTCCGTTGTTTTGGGGCGGGTTCTGGCTGTCTCCGGCCTCGACAGAGGTCGAGCTTCTTGCGCGGCAATATATGGATATCCGGATATGGGGCGCGCCGGCTGCGATCTCTATTTATGCGCTCACCGGCTGGCTGATCGCGATGGAGCGCACCCGCGCGGTGCTGGTGATGCAGCTTTGGATGAACGGGGTGAATGTGGCGCTGGATATCTGGTTTGTGCTCGGGCTGGGGTTTGGCATAGAGGGGGTGGCGGTGGCCACCTTGATCGCCGAGTGGAGCGGGCTGGCGCTGGGGCTTTACCTGTGCCGTGCAGCTTTTCATGGCGACAAGTGGCGGCATTGGGCACGAATATTTGATCGCGCGCGGTTGCGCAACATGGCGGTGGTGAACAGCGATATCCTGATCCGCTCGGTGCTGCTGCAGGCGAGCTTTATGGCGTTTTTATTTCTGGGCGCGGGGCTGGGGGATGTTACGCTGGCCGCCAACCAGATTATGCTGCAATTTGTCAGCATCACCGCTTTTGCGCTAGACGGGTTTGCCTTTGCCGCCGAGGCCATGGTGGGCGGGGCGATCGGGGCGCATAACCGGCAGGCTTTGCGCCGGGCGGCGCTGCTGTCTAGCGGCTGGGCCTTGCTGGGGGCGCTGGTTTTGACGCTTGGTTTTGCCCTTGGCGGCCCGTGGCTGGTGGCGGTTATGACCACGGCCGAGCCGGTGCGGGCAGAGGCACTACGCTATATGTGGTGGATGGTCGCCTTTCCGCTGATCGGCCTGCCGAGCTGGATGTTTGACGGTATTTTTATCGGCGCCACCCGCACCCGCGAGATGCGCTTGGCAATGCTACAATCAACCGCGTTTTATCTGGTGTTTTTGGCGGTTTTGGTGCCAACAATGGGCAATCACGGCCTGTGGTTGGCGCTGATACTGTTTGATATCGTGCGGGCGCTGACCCTGTGGCGCTATTATCCGGCGCTCGAAGCCGGCGCCGAGCGCGCGCCCGCTTAGCCAAACCTGTCGTCTAGCCAAACATACCGCTGACCCGCCCGAGCAGCATAAAGGTGCGGCCGGTGCGGGTGTTGGCCAGTTTCTCGATCTGCGCGTCGCTGCCTTCGCTGCAAAAATCGCGCAAGATAATGTCGAACTGGCGCTGGAAATGCAGCGCCGCATCGCGAAAAATAGGGTCGCGGCGCAACCGTGCCCGCACCTTGGCCACCGCTGTCGGGTCATGAATGCCCCCCACAGCCGAAACCTCCTCGCCGCGCGTGCCCTTGGCAAAACGCCGCCACAAAGCGGGCGGGGCAATTTCGGGGCTAAGGTCATCCATATAAATACCGTCTTGCGACAGCAGGTTCATAATGTCTTCGGCGGCGCGCAGGCATTGGGAGGTATTGCGATGCTCCATGGCAATGCGCAACGCCCGAAACCCGTCTTTGTCTTTTTCGTCGGTCGGAAAATTGAGCGCGTGCAAAAGTTCATCCCAGTTCAGGGTGCCACCGGCTTTGGTAGCCTCGGGCGGGGCGGCGGCGGGGTTTTTGGCCTCGGGCTCGGTATTTTCCACCTGCGAAGACAATATCGCCACCAGCGCCTTTTCAACCTGTTGCATTTGTGAACTCAGGGTGGCGAGCTTGCTGTTGGTTTCGGAACTGCTGCGGCTAGAGGGCGTGACCCGCGCCGCTGGATTGCCGCTTTGCCCGCTTTGAAAACGCTTGAGCGCGGCGGTAAGATCCCGCGCATCGCGCTGCACTTCGGCCACGCGCCGCAGCAACACCACCGCAATCCAGATCAGCGCCACTGGCAGCACCGCCGCAAAGGTAAACAGCATAATTTCAAGCGAGACCGGCCCCTGCGGCTGAACGCCCTCACCGATCAGGCCAAAATACCCCGCGCCATAGGCCGCAAGGCCAAGCACCCATAACACGCTGAAAATAGTCGCAAAAAACGGCTCTCGCCCCTCTATCGCGCTTGGTCCGAAGCTGCCGCCTAGCTTGCTCATGGGGTCTCCTGCCGGTTAGATGAATTTAACGCTCAGCACCTCGTAACTGCGCACACCACCCGGGGTGCGCACCTCTACGCTATCGCCTTCTTCCTTGCCAATCAATGCCCGCGCCAAGGGCGATTGCAGGTTAAGCAGGCCCTTGTCGATATTGGCCTCGTGCTGGCCAACGATCTGATAGGTGATTTCCTCGTCGGTTTCCTCGTCGGCCAATTCAACCGTGGCGCCAAATTTTACCGTGCCCGAAAGCTTGCTGACGTCGATGATTTCGGCCAGACTCAGCACCGCTTCCAGCTCTTTTATCCGGCCTTCTATGTGGCTTTGCTCTTCACGCGCGGCGTGGTATTCGGCATTTTCCGACAGGTCACCATGGGCGCGGGCCTCGGCGATATCCTTGATCACCTGCGGGCGGCGCACGGTTTTCAGCGCGCGCAATTCGGCTTCAAGCCGGGCCTGACCCGTTGCGGTAAGGTGTATCTTTTCCAATTGAAAACTCCTGTAACGCCCCGTTCGTGCATATGCAGGGCTTTAGCGGCAAATATTATGGGGCTTGCGGCCAATCGGCAAGCGATAGTTGTGCCCACGGGGCCAAACCTGCCGCATTTGGGCGGTATGACGCCGCGATATCATTGACGCCCGCGCGATTGCCTGCAATAAATTGTGCAACGCAAAACTGGGGGTATCATGGCCGAAATTGAACGCGAAGCGATGGATTATGACGTGGTGATTGTGGGCGCGGGGCCAGCCGGGCTTTCGGCCGCCATTCGCCTTAAACAGCTAAACGCCGACCTTGATGTTGTTGTGCTTGAAAAAGGCTCCGAGGTTGGCGCGCATATCCTGTCGGGCGCGGTGCTGGATACATCCGGCCTTGATGCGCTGCTGCCTGACTGGGCCGAGCGCGGTGCGCCGGTTAAAACCAAAGTCAAAAAAGACCGGTTTTTGATACTGGGGCAGGGCGGCGGTATTCGGGTGCCGAATTTCCTTATGCCACCGTTGATGAACAACCACGGCAAATATATTGTATCGATGGGCAATGTCACCCGCTGGATGGCCGAACAGGCAGAGGCGCTGGGGGTCGAGATATTTCCCGGCATGGCGTGCTCGGAGCTGGCTTATGGGGATGACGGCGCGCTTAAAGGCGTGGTTGCCGGCGAGTTTGGCCTGAATGCTGACGGCACGCAGGGCCCGAATTACGAGCCCGGCATGGTGTTGAACGGCAAATATGTGTTTTTGTCAGAGGGGGCGCGCGGCTCGCTTTCCAAACAGCTGATCGCGAAATTCGGGCTGGATGAAGCCAGCGATGTGCCCAAATTCGGCCTCGGCATCAAGGAAATATGGGATGTGCGCCCCGAAAGCCACAACGAGGGCGAGGTTACCCACTCTATGGGCTGGCCGCTGGGCTGGAAGGCGGGCGGCGGCGCGTTTATGTATCACGCCGAAAACAATCAGGTGTTTGTTGGCTATATCGTTGATCTTAATTACAAAAACCCGCATCTGTCGCCCTATAACGAGTTTCAGCGCTGGAAGCACCACCCGATGATCAGTGAGGTGCTAAAGGGCGGCAAACGCGTGGCCTATGGCGCGCGGGTGGTGACCAAGGGCGGGTATCAGTCGATCCCGAAAGCCTGCTTTCCGGGTGGGGCGTTGCTGGGCTGTTCGGCGGGGCTGGTCAACCTGCCGCGCATCAAGGGTAACCATAATGCCATGCTGTCGGGCATCGCCGCGGCTGAAGCAGCGCATAAGGCCATTAGCGCCGGTCGGTCGGGCGATGAACTTACAGATTATAACACCGAACTGCGCAGCGGCCCCGTTGGCAAAGACCTGAAACCGGTGCGCAATGTCGCGCCGCTAAACGCCCGCTTTGGCCCGCTTGGTGGGCTGACGCTGGGCGCGTTTGACATGTGGGTGGCAAGTATTTTCAAGTTCAACCCGCTGGGCACCCTGAAACACGGCAAAAATGATGCCCAATCCACCGGCAAGGCGGCTGACTATCCGGTTATCACCTACCCCCGCCCCGACGGCGTGCTCAGCTTTGACCGGCTTACCAATGTCAGCTTTTCGGCCACCAACCACGCCGAGGACGAGCCGGTGCACCTGAAACTGGCCGACCCCGACCTGCCGATCAGGGTAAACCTGCCCGAATACGGCGAGCCCGCGCAGCTATATTGCCCGGCAGGGGTTTACGAGATTATCCGCGATGATGACGGCAGCAACCCGCGCTTCCAGATCAACGCGCAAAACTGCGTGCATTGCAAAACCTGCGATATCAAAGACCCGGGCGGCAATATTACCTGGGTTTGCCCGCAGGGGGGCGAGGGCCCGAACTACCCCAATATGTAGGCCGGCCCAACATGTAAGCGGGTTCGCGCGAATGTGAGGGGCGGTGCGCGCTGGGTGATTGCACTCTGCCGCGCCGCCGCCTATCTTGGCCAAAACCAGAAAGCGGAGCGCGAGAAATGCCCAGATTGCTAAAATACCTGTCCCTGTCGGCTGCCTTGCTGCTATCTGCCGCGCCAATGGCGTATAGCGAGGGCTTTTCGGGGTCATTTCTAGCGGCGCGCTCGGCCAATATAGCCAATGATTACGCCGATGCCGCCTATTATTACACCCGCGCCATGGCGGAAAAGCCTGAAAACGGCTTTATCATGCAAGGGGCGATGTTTGCCTTTGTGGCGGCGGGTGACACCCCCGCGGCGGCCGAAATTGCGGGCAAAATGGCCGCTGCCGATGTGGCCGACGAATACGCCCACACCGTGCTGATCGCTGCCGCTTTTGAGCGCGGTGATTATGATGCCGCGCTGGGCTTGCTTGGCGACCCTGCCTTTAACATAAACCCGCTGGTCAGCCAGATGCTGACTGGCTGGGCGCTGATTGGCCGTGGTGATGATACCGCCGCTTACGCCGCCTTTACCGCCGCCGCCGACAACGAGGCGATCGCGTCTTTTGGCCGTTATAACAAGGCCTTGGCACTGGCCTATCGTGGTGATTTCGCCGCCGCCGACACGCTGTTTCGTGAGGGCGGCGCCTATGTAAACCGTGGCTCGCTGCTGACCCACGCGCAGGTGCTGGCCGAGCTTGGCAATACAGATTCAGCCCTGTCGCTTATGGCGCGTGGCCCCGGCAGCCAGTTTATCGACCGCGAATCCGACGCCCTGCGCCGCGCATTGGTTGACGGAAAGCCGGTGGTGTTTGACCGCATCACCACCCCCGCCGACGGCGCCGCCGAAACCTTTTTGGTGCTGGGCGATGCGCTAAACGGTGACGGCAGCGACCGTCTGGCGCTGCTTTACGGGCGGCTGGCGCAGTTTTTGCAACCCGACAACGCCGAGGCCCTGCTGCTGATCGGCGATATCCTGACGGCGCAGCGCCAATATGAACTGGCGCTTGAAGCCTATGACGCGGTGCCCGCCGACGACCCGCTGGTGCTGAGCGCCAAAATCGGCCGCGCGCTGACCCTGCGCCAAAATAACCAGCTTGACGCCGCCATCACCACCCTGCGCGCCGCGCTTGCGCTTAAACCCGACGAGCTGTCACTGTGGCGCTCATTGGGCGATGTGCTGCGGCAAAACCAACAGCCCGAAGCAGCGCGCACGGCCTATTCTGCCGCGATTGATCTGCTGCCCGACCCCGACCTGCCCGCCGCATGGCGGCTATATTACGCCCGCGCCATCGTGGCCCAGCGCGCCGGAGACTGGCCCCCCGCCGAGGCCGATTTTCGCCGTGCGCTTCGGCTAAATCCCGACCAGCCCGACGCGCTCAACTATCTTGGTTATTCGCTGGTCGAGCGCGGCGAAAAGCTGGACGAGGCGCTGGGGATGATCGAAACCGCCGTTGCCGCGAAACCCGATAGCGGCGCAATCGCCGATAGCCTCGGCTGGGTTTATTACCAGCTTGGCCGGTTTGAAGAGGCCGAAACCGCGATGGAAACCGCCGTTAAACTGCTGCCGGTTGACCCGATTTTAAGCGACCATTTTGGCGATGTCTTGTGGAAGGTCGGCCGCAAGCGCGAGGCCCGTTTCCAGTGGCGGCGCGCGCTGTCTTATGGCCCCGAAGAAAGCGACGCAAACCGCATCAGAGACAAGCTAGATCGCGGGCTTGATGCGGTTCTGGCCGACGAATAACCGATGTTCGAGCTGGCCCGCGCCAAGGTAAACCTAAGCCTGCATGTGGTCGGCAAACGGCCTGCCGGCATGCACTTGCTTGATTCTATTGTGGTTTTTCCTAAACTGGGCGATGTTGTGCGGCTTACGGATAGCGGGTTTACGCTTTCCGGCCCGTTTGCGGATGGGCTGCCGGCAAGCGATAATCTGGTTTTGCGCGCGGGGCGACTGGCAGGGTATAAAGGCGGGTTTCATCTTGAAAAAAACCTGCCGGTCGCCAGCGGGATCGGCGGCGGTTCAGCCGATGCGGCGGCGGCGTTGCGGCTGGTCGCCGACGGGCCGGTTGATGCCGCCGCGCTTGGGGCTGATGTGCCTGCCTGTGTGCTTTCAAAACCGCTACGGATGCAGGGGGTGGGCGCGGATTTGGCGCTGTTGCCGCCGCTGCCCACCTTTGCCATACTGCTGGTGAATGGCGGTGAAGCCGTTGCCACCCCGCAGGTTTTTTCAGCACTTCAAAACGTTGAAAACCAGCCTTCGCCCCCGCTGCCAACCGGCTTGACGGTGGACGGACTTTTTGCGTTTATCAGTGAACAACGCAACGATATGCAGGCGGCCGCCATGGGTATCAGCCCGGTAATTTCAGCGGTGCTTGCGGCATTAAAGGCC
>CAYWXQ010000001.1:17016-43147 GCA_964462475.1 uncultured Rhodobacterales bacterium
GGCCGCCATGGGTATCAGCCCGGTAATTTCAGCGGTGCTTGCGGCATTAAAGGCCGCGCCCGACTGCGCATTGGCGCGGATGTCAGGCTCGGGCGGCACATGTTTTGGCCTGTTTAAAACCCTCGCGGCCGCAAAGCGGGCGGAAGCGGTGATCAAGCAGCAAAACCCTGGTTGGTGGGTGGCGGCGGCGCGGGGTTAAACCACGCGTGAAACCACAAAATCGGCCAGATCGTGCAGGGTTGATTTAAGCGGCGATTCGGGCAGCGGCGCCAGTGCCTGTTGCGCCTTTTCCGCCCAGCCCAGCGCGGTTTTTCGGGTGGCTTCAAGCGTGCCGTGCGCCGCCATCAGCGCCATCGCATGGGCAAGGTCTGTGTCGGTTTGCACGCCCTTTTCAATGGTGCGCCGCCAGAAATCGCGCTCATCCGCGTCGGCCTTGGCTATGGCCAGAATAACCGGCAAGGTCAGCTTGCGCTCACGAAAATCATCGCCGGTGTTTTTGCCAAGACTGGCGCTGGCACCGCCGTAATCCAGCAGATCATCAACGATTTGAAAGGCAATGCCGAGCGCGTCGCCGTAATCATGCAAGGCTTTTTTGTGGGCGTCCGGGGCGTTGGCGATCACCGCGCCAACCTCGCAGGCGGCGGCAAACAGCGCGGCGGTTTTGCCCCGCACCACTTGCAAATAAACCGCCTCGTCAGTTGCCAGATTTTGTGCGGCGCTTAGCTGCAAAACCTCGCCCTCGGCAATTACGGCAGAGGCATTGGCCAGAATGCCGAGTGCGTGCATATTGCCGGTTTCGACCATCAACTGGAACGAGCGCGAAAACAGATAATCGCCAACCAGAACGCTTGATTTGTTATCCCATAGTAGGTTGGCGGTTGGCCGCCCGCGGCGCTTTTCGCTTTCGTCCACCACGTCGTCATGCAGCAAGGTGGCGGTATGAATAAACTCGACCGTGGCCGCTAGCAGCACATGGTGCTGGCCCTGATAACCGCAAAGATTCGCCGCCGCCAGCGTTAAGAGCGGGCGCAGGCGTTTGCCGCCGGCTTCAACCAGATGGGCCGTGACCTCGGGGATGCGCGGTGCGTGCTTTGATGCCATACGCGTGCGGATCAGCTCGTTTACCGCCGCCATATCCTGTGCCAAAATGGCCTGTAAATCCTCAAAAGCGCCCATAAAGCCTCTCATTTTCGACTGCGGCGAAAACCACCACTCGACGGCGCTCTTAATGCCCGATAATGTGCCGGAATGAAAGAGATTTTACGCACCACGAATGCGCTTGATATCACCTTCGCCACCGCTCTGCTTAAGGGTGAGGGTATTCGCTATTATTCGTTTGGTGATCATATGGCGGCGCTCGAAGGCTCGACCGGGGTGTTTCCGCGCCGCTTGATGGTTGCCGAGGAAGACGCTTTTGTGGCGGCGGTGGTGTTGCGTGACAATGGCATCGATAGCGGCATTGGCGAGTGACCGAGCCGCTGACAGACGACCGGTTTCTGGATGGGCGGCTGCATATGCTGCAACCGGCGCAGGGTTATCGCGCCGCCACCGATCCGGTGTTTATGGCAGCTGCGGTGGCCGCAACCCCCGGGCAAACGGTGCTGGAGCTGGGCTGCGGGGTTGGTGTGGCGCTGGCCTGTTTGGCGCTGCGGGCCAAGGTGCGGGCGACAGGGTTGGAAGTTCAGCGGAAATATGCCGATATCGCCCGCCAGAACATGGCCCGCAACGGGTTGGACGCTGAAATCGTTACCGGCGATCTGGCCAAAATGCCCGCCAACCTGCGCGCGCAAAGCTTTGATCATGTAATGATGAACCCGCCGTTTTTTGCATCGCAACATCATTCTGCGCCACAGGATGGCGGTAAAGAAGTCGCTTTTTTAGAGGGGGATTTGTGTGTGGATGGCTGGGTGAATGCGGGGTTGAAACGCCTTAAGCCATTGGGAATGTTCACCTTAATTCACCGTGCCGAGCGCTTGGGTGATATATTGGCAGCCCTTGGCGCGGCGGGCGATATTTGTGTTTTACCATTGGCAGCGCGGGTTGGCCGTCCAGCCGGACGGGTGATTGTGCAGGCGCGAAAGGGCGCGCACGGCCCGCTGCGGCTGCTGGCCCCGCTGGTGCTGCATGACGGGGATACCCACCGGAAAGATGGTGGCGATTTTAGCCAGATCGCCCGCGAAATCTTACGCGGCGGTAAGGGTTTGGTCATTTCCGGGCGCTAGTTTAATAAAATTGACGTGAAGATTTGGTGACAGAATTGTAAATCTGTGCTCAACTATTATCTATCAGTAAGAAGCAACCAACCAACCGGAGGCCCTTGATGAACCTGAATTCTCATCTGAATGAACTACAGAAAAAACACGAGAAACTGGAAAACCAGATCGAGCAAACCCAGCGCTACCCAAGCGCAGATACCATCGAGATCGGGGCGATGAAAAAGGAAAAACTTCGCATCAAGGAAGAAATTATCAAGGTTTCAGCCCGACTTTAGCGGCGCTGGAAAACCCGGGCAATCGCCTGCCCCCATGCCGCCTGATCAGCTGGTTTTTCTAGCGATTTAAGCGCCGG
This sequence comes from uncultured Rhodobacterales bacterium, assembly GCA_964462475.1. Taxonomy (GTDB): domain Bacteria; phylum Pseudomonadota; class Alphaproteobacteria; order Rhodobacterales; family Rhodobacteraceae; genus UBA3077. The sequence continues at coordinate 19,585 of CAYWXQ010000001.1, forward strand.
TTTAACGATTTCGGGGGCGATAATGTGCTGCAAACGCTCCTCGGCAATGTCGGCCACAAATTCGGCCGACATTTCGGGGTGGGGCTGAATGCTTATCGCGTCAGGGTGGTTTATATCACCATAAATCAACCCCGCGATCGGGCAAAAGGCCGAGCTTGCAAATATTTGCGCCGCTTTTGGCGCGGTTACCACCTGATCTTGGTGAATGGCCGGAATGGAAAAGTTTTGGCTGACGCTGGCAAGCCAGGCGGGGTGCGCCAGCAGGTGGTAATCGTTTATCCCGAACCCCCAACCCTTTTCCGACTTTTCAACAACGCCGCCCATGGCTTGCGCCAAAATTTGGTGGCCAAAGCAAATGCCGACCACCGGCACTTTATCCGCCAGACAGGCACGCAAAAACGCCTCCAGCGGTGCAATCCACGGCTCTGGCTCATATGCGCCACTGCGTGAGCCGGTGATGATCCAGCCATCGGCCTGTTGCGGGCTATTTGCAACCTCGCCATCCACCACCGCAACCGTAAAAAACGTTGCCTCGGGTAAAAACGGCCCGACGAGGCGTTCAAAAAAAGCCGGATAGCGGCCATATTTGGCCTTTAGCGTGTCAGACAAATGCCCGGTTTCAAGGATGCCGATTTTCAATGTGATACCTCGCGATTGGGTTTCCTTATTACCGCGAGGTATCGGGGTTGTCACACCACAAATTGCCCGCCATTGGCGGTCAGGGTAGAGCCGGTGATAAAACCGGCATCATCGGCGGCCAAAAACACCACGCAACGCGCGATCTCCTCTGGCTCGCCCAACCGGCCAACCGGAATTTGCGGGATGATTTTTTCGTTCAGCACCTTTTCGGGCACCGCCCGCACCATTTCGGTGCCAATATAGCCCGGACAAATGGCATTAACCGTGATGCCGCAAAACGCGCCTTCCTGCGCCAAGGCCTTGGTAAAGCCCAGATCACCGGCTTTGGAGGCCGAATAGTTTACCTGCCCCATTTGGCCTTTTTGGCCGTTGATCGACGAAATATTGATCACGCGGCCAAATTTGCGCGCTCGCATCCCCGGCCAGATCGGGTGGGTCATGTTGAAAACACCGTTCAGGTTGGTGTCGATCACCGCCTGCCATGCCTCGCGGGTCAGTTTGTGAAACATGCCGTCGCGGGTGATGCCGGCATTGTTGACCAATATGTCAACCGGCCCAAGATCGGCCTCGACGCGTGCGATACCCGCGACACATTCGTCATAATCGGCCACCGACCATTTATAGGCCTTAATGCCGGTTTCGACGGTAAAAGCGGCGGCGGCGGTGTCGTTGCCCGCATAGCTGACCGCCACTTGTGCGCCGCTTGCCTTAAGCGCGACCGCGATGGCGGCGCCAATGCCGCGGGTGCCGCCAGTTACCAGTGCTGTTCTTGTCATGATCTATCTCCTAGTCGCGGGCGACGCAAAGCGCCACGCCCATGCCGCCACCAATACACAGGGTTGCCAGCCCTTTTTTGGCGTCGCGGCGCTGCATTTCAAACAGCAAAGTGTTAAGAATACGCGCGCCAGAGGCCCCGATCGGGTGGCCAATCGCAATGGCGCCGCCGTTCACGTTTACCAGCGAAGGGTCCCAATCCATGTCTTTGTTAACCGCACAGGCTTGGGCGGCAAAGGCTTCGTTGGCCTCAACCAAATCCAGGTCTTCGGCCTTCCAACCTGCTTTATCCAATGCCTTTTTGGCGGCATGTATCGGCCCGGCCCCCATGATGGCGGGGTCTAGCCCGGCGGTGGCATAGGAAACAATGCGCGCCAGCGGCTCAATACCGCGTTTTTCGGCGTTGGTGGCGGTCATCAATAGCGTGCCCGCCGCGCCGTCATTCAAGCCCGAGGCATTGGCCGCCGTCACCGTGCCGTCTTTGGCAAAGGCGGGGCGCAGTTTTTGCATGCCTTCAAGCGTGGCACCGTGGCGAATGTATTCATCGGCATCAACCACCGTATCGCCACGGCGAGATTTAATGGTGACCGGCACGATCTCGTCGCTAAAGCGGCCGGCAAGTTGTGCGGCCTCGGCCTTGTTTTGCGATTCGGTGGCGAATTTATCTTGCATCAGGCGGTCAATTTGCCATTGTTCGGCCACGTTTTCGGCGGTAATACCCATATGGTAACCGTTAAATGCATCCCACAAACCGTCGCGGATCATGCAATCAATGAATTGCAGATCGCCCATTTTCTGGCCGTTGCGCAGGTTGGCAACATGGGGTGACAGGCTCATGCTTTCTTGCCCGCCAGCGACCACAATATCACAATCCCCCAGCATGATTTGCTGCGCGCCCAGCATCACCGCCCGCAAGCCAGAGCCGCAAACCTGGTTCAGCCCCCAAGCCGAAGCCTCTTGGGCGAGGCCCGCATTCAGGTGCGCTTGCCGCGCCGGATTTTGCCCCTGACCGGCGGTTAACACCTGCCCGAGAATGGTTTCGGAGACCTCGGCGGGGTCAATGCCCGCACGCTTAACCAGCGCGCGGATAACGGTTTCACCCAGCACATGCGCCGGTGTTTTGGCAAAAGCGCCAAGAAAGCTGCCCACAGCGGTGCGGGCGGCAGAAGCAATTACGATGTCGGTCATGGAGGCCTCCTGAAAGGATTGATTCGATATTTGTGCATTGCAGCAGATTTTGCTAGAAATAATAAGTCCCAATTTGCCCGATTTACGAAATAAAAATACGCGAATAATCTGTATTCAGGAAATTTGGTCAGCCGCTGCGCCGCTCACCCCTATATAGGGGGTCTGGGGTGCAGTTGCGAGTTTTGTGTTGCGGTTGCGAAAAACACCGCTAATCTTAAGGCGAAATTGGGAGATTTTCATGGCTGAGTCGAATAGCGGTCCGATTGTGATCAAGAAATATGCCAACCGGCGGCTGTATAACACCGCCAAGTCCAGCTATGTAACGCTGGATGATCTGGCCGGTATGGTGCGGGAAGGGCAAGATTTTGTGGTGAAAGACGCAAAATCGGGCGATGATATAACCCGTTCGGTTTTGGCGCAGATTATTTTTGAAGAGGAATCCAAAGGCCAAAATCTGCTGCCGGTTAAATTTCTGCGCCAACTTATTGGCCTGTATGGCGATTCGCTGGAAGGGTTCGTGCCGGGCTATCTGGAAGCCTCGATGGATAGTTTTACCCAAAATCAGGAAAAAATGCGTGGCCAGATTTCGTCTATGATCGGAACCAACCCGATGATAGCCAACATGGAATCCCTTGCGCGGGGCAATATGGACTGGATGGAAAACGCGGTGAAAATGTTTTCGCCGTTCGTGGCCAACACACCGCAAACCCAAAGCGAGCCTGAATCAACAAAAAACCAAGAGCTGAGCGCGCTTAAACAACAGCTCGCCGAGATGCAGGCGCAAATTTCAAAACTGGCCGATAAAGGCTAAGCCAGCGCGCCAATTTTTGTGCCGGTATTCAGGCAAATCGGCATTTCGGCCGAGCGACCATAGTAATACCCCTGCAAGGCATCAACCCCCAGTTTTTGTGCCAATGCGGATTCTTCAGCGGTTTCAACGAACTCGGCGACCGTAAACATATCGAACTGCCGCGCTATTTTGACCAGCGCTTCGACCAATACCTGATTGTCGCGATTATTGGGCAGGTCCCGAATGAACTGGCCGTCTATTTTTACCATATCGAACTTGTATTTGCGAAAATGGCTAAAGCCGGTATAGCCCGCGCCAAAATCGTCAATCGCAAAACTGCACCCCAGCCGGTGGCCTTTGTCCATGAAATAGGCAACATGCTCGGGGTCGGTAATGGGCGAGGCCTCGGTAAGTTCAACGATCAGCCGGTCGGCAATATGGGGGTTGGCGGCGCAGCCACGGTTGAGAATGTTCATCCAGCCCTCGTCGCCAATGGTGTGCATCGAAATATTCACTGACAGCCGCTGCCGCGGGTCGGCATGCAGCATATCGAGCGTTTTTTGCAGGGCAATCCGGTCGATTGCTTGCACCAGTGAGGTTTCCTCGATCGCCGGAATGAACTCGCCCGCCGGAATGGTGCGACCGTCGCGGTCGCGAATGCGGATAAGCCCCTCATGAAACGCGATCAATGTGCGCGGGCCAGAGCGAAAAACCGGCTGAAAGGCAAGCCCGACCCGCCCCTCGTCGATTGCGGCGCTGACCATGGTGCGCGTTGCCTCTAGCTTAAGGTCGCGCTTGGCGGCTTTGTTTTTGAATGCTTCCCAGCGTTGTGCCATCGAATCCTCCACGGGCAGTGTGGGTTCAACTTGCGGTATAAAAGTTAACGAAACGTAAATATTCCTAAAATGTTCTTAAAGTGTTCCATTCATTTGAGGCGCATTTTAGCTAAGTTATTCCAACGTCAGCAGGGTTTTAAAGATCGCCTGCGCGCTTTCGTCATACCATTCTGCCCCGCCGATCAGGCGCGCGATCTCTTGCCCGTCGCGGTTCAGAATCACGGTTAATGGCAGGCCGATGGCACCAAACGCGGCCCCGAGGCTCGAATCAGTGTCCAGCAAAATCGGCAGCGCGGTCACGTTGGCCTCCTCTAAAAAGCGCTCGATCCCGCCCATATCGTTAAAGCCGGTGGCAATCGCCAATACCTCGAAATCGTCGCCACCCAGCCCTTTTTGCAACGCGTCAAGCGTTGGCATTTCTTCGCGGCAGGGAAAGCACCATGTTGCCCAAAAATTAACCACCCTGATTTTACCATTGCTGTCGGCAAGGCTGATGCGGTTGCCAGCGGCATCGGTAAAGGTTGTAAGCACGGCGGGCAGCGGTTCTGGCAGTATATTGAGCTTGCGCATGTTGCCCACGCGTAGTGCTTGCAGCCCGGCCCGCACTTCGGGGGTGATGGTTTGCGCGAATCCGGGGTTTGCACCAAGGCTCAAGGCAGCGTATAGCAGGGCGATCAGGGGCGTTTTCATGGGCCTCTCCTAAAGGGTATGGCAATGTCGGACAAAAAGAGCGCAAACGCAATGTGGGGCGGAAGGTTTTCTGCGGGGCCCGATGCGATAATGGAGGCGATAAATGCCTCGATCGGTTATGATCGCAAAATGGCCAAACAGGATATTGACGGCTCCCGCGCCCACGCCGCCATGCTGGCTGCCCGTGGTATTATCAGTGATAGCGATGCGGGCGCGATCAGGGAAGGCCTGCTCACGGTATTGTCAGAGATAGAGACGGGGGCGTTTGAATATTCGACCGCGCTTGAGGATATTCACATGAATGTCGAGGCGCGGCTGACCGCGCTGGTCGGGCCGGCGGCGGGGCGGTTGCACACCGCGCGCTCGCGTAATGATCAGGTCGCGACCGATTTCAAGCTATGGGTGCGCGGCCAGATCGATGCGGCAATTGACGGGCTTTCGGCCCTGATGGCGGTGTTCGTGGCGCAGGCCGAGGCCGGGGTGGATATGGTGATGCCCGGCTTTACGCACCTTCAGGTGGCGCAACCGGTAACGTGGGGCCACCATATGATGGCCTATGTCGAGATGTTCGCCCGTGATCGGTCGCGGTTTATCGATGCCCGCAAGCGGATGAACGAAAGCCCGCTCGGGGCGGCGGCACTGGCGGGAACCTCGTTTCCGATTGACCGCGATATGACCGCCGAAGCGCTGGGGTTTGACCGCCCGTCGGCCAATTCGCTCGACGCGGTGTCGGATCGTGACTTTGCATTGGAATTTCTGACCACATGTTCGATTTGTGCAACACACATTTCACGAATTGCTGAAGAACTGGTCATATGGTCATCGGCCCAGTTTCGATTTGTGACAATTTCTGACCGGTTCTCGACCGGCTCCAGCATCATGCCGCAAAAGAAAAATCCCGATGCGGCTGAACTGTTGCGCGCTAAAGTTGGCCGGATAAACGGGTCGCTGATAGCGCTGCTGACCATCATGAAGGGCCTGCCGCTGGCCTATTCAAAAGACATGCAGGAAGACAAGGAACAGGTGTTTGACGCTGCCGACAGCCTGATGCTGTCACTGGCCGCGCTTACCGGCATGGTGGCCGACCTGCGCCCCAACCCCGCGCCGTTGCGCGCTGCTGCCGCCAGTGGGTTTTCAACCGCCACCGATCTGGCTGACTGGCTGGTGCGGACGCTTGATATGCCGTTTCGCGATGCCCACCATGTTACCGGCGCGCTGGTGAAAATGGCCGAGGATCAGGGCTGTGATCTGCACGAGCTTAGCCTTGAGGCCATGCAATCGGTTGACACGCAAATTACCGATGCGGTGTATCAGGTGCTGGGGGTTGAAAACTCGGTCGCCAGCCGCACCAGCTATGGCGGCACCGCCCCATCGCAAGTGGCAACGCAAATCGCGCGCTGGAAGGCGGCACTAAAATGATAGCCCTTAGAAAATTAACCACAATTTTGATGCTGGCCGCGCTGCCGCTGCTGGTTTCCGGCTGTGGCATAAAGGGCGACCCGCTGGTGCCACCGGCTGAAACCACGGCACCATAAATCACCACGGAGGCCAGATGCAAAAACTTCGCCTGTTTTACCTTGTTATGAGCGTCGTCGGCGCGGCTGTGCCGCTGGTTTTTGTGTTTGGCTGGCTGCAAAACGGCGGTGCCCTGCTCGGGCTGGTAGCAGCCTGGAGCGTAAACGGCGCCAGCACCGCCCTGATGTGGGATATGCTGATCACCGCCAGCGTGTTCGCGGTTTTTGCGATTTCCGAGTGTATCGCTCGGCGCGCCTATTTCCCGCTTGTGGCTTTGCCCGTCACCGTTATGATCGGTCTTTCCAGCGGCTTGCCGCTTTATCTGTTTTTGCGCACGAGGCCCTGAACCCATGGACCATTTTATCTATAAAAACGGGGTGTTACACGCCGAAGATGTAGCCTTGAGCGAGGTCGCCGCCAGCGTCGGCACCCCGTTCTATGTCTATTCAACCGCCACGTTCACCCGCCATTTCACGGTGTTTGACGAGGCGCTCAAAGGTCTTGATCACCAGATTTTTTATGCCATGAAGGCTAATGGCAACATGGCGGTTTTGCGCACCCTTGCGGCCATGGGCGCGGGTATGGATGTGGTTTCGGGCGGCGAATACGCCAAGGCCCGCGCCGCTGGTGTGGCGGGTGATATGATCGTGTTTTCCGGCGTTGGCAAGACCGAGGCCGAAATGCGGCAGGTGCTTACGGGCGGTATTCGCCAGTTCAACGTTGAAAGCGAACCAGAGCTGCGCCAGCTAAGCCGCGTCGCCAGTGCCATGGGCAAGACCGCCAACATCACCCTGCGCGTCAACCCCGATGTAGACGCCAAAACCCACGCCAAAATCGCCACCGGCAAATCCGAAAACAAGTTCGGCATTCCAATGGCCAAGGCGCGTGCGGCTTACGCCGAGGCCGCCAGCCTGCCCGGCATCAAGGTGGTTGGCATCGATGTCCATATCGGCAGCCAGCTCACCGATCTTGAACCCTATCGGCAGGCATTTACCAAGGTCGCCGAGCTTACCGAAATCTTGCGCGCTGACGCCCACGATATCCGGCGGCTTGATCTGGGTGGCGGCCTTGGCATCCCTTACCAGCGCTCCAATCAGGCCCCGCCGCTGCCGGTTGAATACGGGCAGGTTATTCGCGAAACCGTCGGCCGTCTTGGTTGCGAGATTGAAATCGAGCCGGGGCGTTTGATCGCGGGCAATGCCGGTTTGCTGGTATCAAAGGTGATCTACCTGAAACACGGCGAGGGCCGCGATTTTTTGATCATCGACGCTGCGATGAACGACCTTGTGCGGCCCGCGATGTATGAGGCCCACCACGATATCATTCCGGTAACCGAGCCCGCAACCGGTGTTGAGCCACAGCCGCTCGACATCGTCGGGCCGGTTTGTGAAAGCGGCGATACCTTTGCCAAGCAACGCCTGATGCCGCCGCTTAAAAGCGGTGATCTGGTGGCGTTTCGCTCGGCCGGTGCTTATGGCGCGGTCATGGCGTCTGAATATAACGCCCGCCCGCTGATCCCCGAGGTGATGGTCAAGGGCGATCAATTTGCCGTGGTGCGGCCGCGCCCGACCTATGAAGATCTGATCGCGCGCGATACACTGCCGTCATGGATGGAATCATAGGGCCGACAGATGCAGCCTAAAGGCAAATTTTCAGAGACCAACCGCCGCGCCAAGCTGTTGCGCGGGCTGCAAGGGCGCATAACGCTAACCAGGCTCAGCCTGACGTTTGAGCGCTTTTTGCGCGCGTTCTGGCCGCTGCTGACCCTGCTTGGCTTTGCCTATGCGGCGCTGGCTTTCGGGGCGCTGAACGTGGCACCACAACGCGCCGGTCAGGGGGCCATTGTGGCGTCGGCGCTGCTGGCGCTTTGGTTGCTATATCGCGGTGTGCGGCGTTTTCAGCTGCCAACCCAGTCACAAGCAATTGAAAAGCTTGATGAAAGCCTTGATAACCACCCGATTGCCAGCCTGCAAGACACCCCCGCGATCAACAGCAAAGACCCGTTTGCGCAGGCCCTGTGGCAGGCCCATATTACCGATATGCAGGCCCAGGCCGCCCGCGCAACCGCCCCGCTTCCGGCACCCAAACTGGCCGGTCACGACCGGTCCGGCCTGCGCCTTCTGGCGCTAACGGCGGTGATCGCTGCCTTGCTATTTGCCCCGCGGATCGGGGTTGAAACCCTGCAAACCTCGCTCGGGGGCAGCGCCGCCGCCAGCGCCCCGAGCGTCGCAATAGAGGCCTGGGCCACCCCCCCCGCCTATACCGGCAAACCCGCGATTTACCTAAGCGAGCTTGCAACCGGCAGCACCATAGAGCTGCCCACAGGCAGCGAGATCACCCTGCGCACCTATGGCAACGGCGATTTCTCGCTTACCGAGGGCGTTAGCGGCACCAACGCGGCGCTCACCGCCCCAACGCCAGACACCCCGCCACGCGACGCCCGTTTTGCGGTGCTGCTTGACGGGGCGATTGCGGTGTTTGACGGCAATAAAACACTGGGGCAATGGCAGGTTTCGGTGCTGGCCGATGCGCCACCAACCCTTGTGGCACCAGACGGTATTGGCAAATCCCGCGAGGGCGAGCTTTCTATCGATTATGCCGCCACCGATGATTACGGCATCGTTTCAACCCGCTATGTCATCCGCCCCGATCTGGGCGCGGTTAACCGCATTTACGGCCTTGCCCCCGCCCCTGTGGCCGTGCCCGACGATATGGTGGGCGAGCTGCCCTTGCCCTTCACCCAGGACCTGACCGATATAAAAGAAACCCTGCTGGTGGATTTTTCAAAAGCCATGTGGGCGCGCTTGCCGGTCAGTATCATGCTAGAGGTCACCGACGGCGCGGGCCAGACTGCCAGCCTTGAGTTGACCACCGATGCGCTGCCGGCGCTATCGTTTTTTGACCCGCTGGCGGCGGCAATAATCGAGCAGCGGCGCGACCTTATGTGGTCGCCCGAGAATGACACACGGGTGTCGCAGGTGCTGCGCGCCATCAGCTATAAGCCTGAAGACGGGCTGTTTCCGAACGCGTCAACCTATTTACTGCTGCGCAGCGCCATCCGCCGCATGGGCTACCAGATGGAAGACGGGCTGGACCCGCAACAACGGCTGGACCTTGAAGAACTGCTATGGCGCATCGCGGTGCAGATCGAAAACGGTGATCTAAGCGGCGCGGCGGCGCGGCTGGCCCGCGCGCAAGAACGGCTTTCACAAGCGCTGGAAAACGGCGCCACCAACGAGGAAATCGCCGGCCTGATGGATGAGCTGCGCCAAGCCACCGATGATTACCTGAACGAGATGGCCCGCAACATGGACCCCAACCAGCAGGCGCAAAACCAGCCGCAGGGCCAGAGCATCAGCGGTGACCAGTTGCAGGAAATGCTGGATCGTTTGCAGCAGCTATCCGAAAGCGGCCAGCGTGCCGAGGCCCAGCGATTGCTGGATGAAATCCGCCGTTTCATGGAAAACATGCAAATGACCCAAGGTTCTGGCAGTGGCCAGCCCCGCCGCAATGCCGAACAACAACAGCTACAAGACGGGCTGCAACAGCAACAACAGCTGTCAGACGAGGCCTTTCAGCAATTGCAAAAGCAATTCGGCCAGCAAGGGCAGCAAGACGGGCAATCACTGGCCGACCGGCAAGAACAATTACGCCAATATATCGAGCAGCTGCGCCAGCAGGGCAGCGGCGGCGACGCGCTCGACCAAGCCGAGCGCAACATGGGCGAGGCCCGCGACCGCCTGCGCGAGGGTGATTTCTCGGGCGCGTTTGATGCGCAGGCACAAGCAATGGAAAACATGCGCCAAACCCTGCGCGACATGGAAAACCAACAACAGGCCGGCCAAAGCGGCAGTGACGGCGAGGTCACATCCGAGCGCAACCAGTATGACCCCCTTGGCCGCCCGATCGGCAACCGTGGTCGCGCCGATGGCGATACCGCGGTGCCTGATAAAAACGCCTCGGACCGCGCGCGTGAATTGCTGGGCGAAATTCGCCGCCGGTCGGGTGAAAGCCGGCGCCCGAGCGAGGAACTGGATTACCTGAACCGCCTGCTTGACCGGTTTTAATGCCTGATTTCAATAACCCCGTGGTGCGTGGCCATCTGGCGATGCTGTTGTTTTCGCTGCTGGTGGCGGGGTCTTTTGCGCTGGGTTCACGGGCGGCCAACCTGATTGACCCGGCGGCGTTAAGCGCGCTGCGGTTCTTGCTGGCCAGCGTTATTATCGGCACTTTGGTGCTGTTTGGCCCGGGGATCAAGCGGCAAGATTTGCGCGCGCCGTGGCGGTATCTGGTGCTGGGCGGGTTGTTTGCGATTTATTTTGTGATGATGTTCGAAGGCTTGAAAACCGCCAATTCGGTGTCGGCAAGCGCGGTATTTGCCCTGACGCCGGTTTTGGCGGCGGTGTTTGGCTGGCTGGTGTTGCGCCAGGTCACCACGCTGCGCATGGCGCTGGCGCTGGCCTTGGCGGCGGGCGGCGCGGTCTGGGTAATTTTTCGCGGCGATGTCGCGGCAATTCTGGCGTTTGAAATCGGGCGCGGCGAGGCGATCTTTTTTATCGGGGTGGTAGCGCACGCGCTTTACACCCCGATGATCCGCAAGCTTAACCGTGGTGAATCGCCGCTGGTTTTTACGCTCGGGATGCTGATTGCGGGGTTTATCCTGCTAAGCCTATACGGCGCGGGCGCGATTGCGGCCACCGATTTTGGCGCTTTGCCGGCGATCGTCTGGGTCACGCTGGCCTATGTGACAGTGTTTGCCAGCGCCACCACGTTTTTCTTGCTGCAATACGCGGTGCTGCACCTGAAAAGCGCCAAGGTTATGGCCTATACCTATCTTGTGCCCGCATGGGTGATCTTGTGGGAGCTGGCGCTGGGCGGGCCCATGGTGCCGCTAACGGTGCTGTTTGGCGTGGTGGCCGTGATTGTGGCATTGTTGATGCTGCTGGCGGCGTGAGCAGGTGGTGGGTTTCTCTCCTGTCAAATATAGCGGGTGCACGAACGTGTGACCCCCCCCTAGTCACAGCAGCAGCGTAAAATGCGATCTCGGGCGGCGTAAGAACCGGCAAGACCAGCCGGATGCCCGTTTTATTCACCCAACCGCCGGCCCAAAAAAACAGACGACGGACAGAAATATTTTTGCCTGGGTAGCGCAGCCTATCTGTTGTTTATTGCTTAGGGAGCAGCCACCACCTATAAGAGGGCAGGTATAATCCGGATCGGGTTTACTTTGAACTGATTGAAAATATCTATGCCTGAGCCCGCCAGCCCCCCCGTTAAAACCGCGTTTTCCCGATTTCGCCTGGTTGCACCCGTGTTGCTTGGGGCGCTGTTGTTCGCGGCGGGGGTTTATGCGCTGGTGCGGCTGCTTAGGCCGGTGCACGCGGCTGATATCATGGCCCAAATGAAGGCGATGCCGCTTGGTAACCTGCTCGGTGCGTTCGGGGCAACGGCGCTCGGCTATGTGGCGCTGGTCGGGTATGACTGGTCGGCGCTGCGCTATTTGGGTAAAAAGCTGCCGGGGCGGATTATCGCTATGGGCGGGTTTTTGGGCTATAGCTTTGGCAATACCATCGGGGTAAGCATTATTTCCGGCGGGGCCGTGCGCTATCGCATATATTCAGCCTATGGGTTAAACGCGTTCGAGGTCGCGACGGTTTCAACCTTTGTGGCGCTGGCTTTTGGTATTGGCATCACCGTGGTCGGCCTCGGGGCGCTGGCCTACCACCCGCATGCGCTTGGAACATTGCTGCCGTGGCCCGCCAGCACAACGCGGCTGTTGGCGGCCGGTGGGGCTGCCCTCACTATTTTCGTGATGGCTTGGCTGTCGGTCAGCGGCAAATCGCTAAAGATAAAACGCTTTGAGCTGCGGGCACCATCCCCCGCCATTTTGCTGGGCCAGCTTGGCTTTACCATTGCCGATACGGTTATGGCGGCGCTTACACTTTATATTTTGCTGCCCTCTGGCGCGCCCGATTTCATTACCCTTCTGGCGATATTTTCGGCCGCGGCGATGGCGGGGGTGCTAAGCCATGTGCCCGGGGGTATCGGGGTTTTTGAAGGTATTATTTTGGCCGGAATGCCGGCCGATGTCGCGCTTGACAAAGTGGTGGCGGCCTTGGTGCTTTATCGAATCATTTATTACCTTATTCCGTTTATGCTGGCGATGATATTTGTGGCCATCAACGAAGCGCGTCTGGCCGGAGGCCTGATGACCCGGCTTTTGGGCGATGTGCCCGAGCAGATGAAACCGGTTGCGAAAATAGTCAATTCGGTTGCCCCTTCGGTAACGGGTGTCGCCGCCTTCGGGTCGGGGGTGTTTTTGGTGGCGATGGCGCTCATTCCCTCTGCCCGGCCGCTCGAGATCGACCCGAACGACCTTCTTGCGGCGATATTGCTGGAAGGGGGCGCCTTGTTGTCTTCGGGTCTTGGCGTTACGCTGATCTTGCTGTCGCACGGGTTAATCCGCCGTATTTCCGGCGCATTTTGGCTTACCGAATTTGCCCTGCTTGCAGGGGCACTTGCCTCGTTGCTGAATGGTCTGGATATTGAAAGCGCGATTTTGCTGGTTGTTGCCGCCACCATACTTTGGCAATTTCGCCCCGAGTTTTACCGCTCGGCCAAGCTTACCCAAGGCGTATTTTCGCTTCGCTGGTTTGTGCTTATTTTTCTGATGGCCGCAGGCGTGGCCGGTTTTTTCTTTTTCATCCACGAAGCAACGCCGTATTCCATCGAAATCTGGACCCGGTTTTCAGGTGCGGCCACAACCCCCCGCGCCTTGCGGGCCGCCCTGCTGGCCTCGGCGTTGCTGTCCTTTGTGGCGATCTATATGGCGCTGCAACCTTCGCGCGGGCATTCCCGCCTGCCCGACGACAGCGCGCTTGATCTTGCCCGCGAAATACTGCTGAAACAAGATAACCCCGAGGCCTGCCTGGCCTTGAGCGGCGATAAATCCTTGTTTTTTACCGATGCCGAAGACGCGTTTATTATGTATGCGCGCCAAGGGCGCTCGTGGGTGGCCTATGCAGACCCCGTCGGGCCGGATGGCGCCATTCGAGACCTGATCTGGGCCTTTTATGATGATGCCTACGCCGCCAATTGCCGCCCTGTTTTTTACGAGGTCACCGAAAAATACCTGCCCGAGTTGGTTGAAACCGGCTTTACCCTGCACAAAATGGGCGAGGAGGCGGTGGTGCCATTGCCCGGGTTTTCGCTGGCCGGTAAAAAGTTTAAACACATGCGGGCGGCGCATAACAAGGCGCTCAAAAGCGGGCTTGAGTTCAACCTGCACACCCCGCCCCATTCCGAACATTTTATCACCGGGCTTCACGGGGTTTCAGATGCCTGGCTCGGTGGTAAAAAGGGGCAGGAAAAAGGGTTTTCTGTCGGGCGTTTCTCGGCGGGGTATCTTGACCATTTTCCAATCGCGACGGTGCAGCGTAACGGTGAGGTTCTGGCTTTCTCCAACGTTATACACACCGAGAACGGGGCCCGGGTTTCGGTTGATCTTATGCGGTATCTTCCGGCAGAGGCCAGCGGTATGATCGAGTTTCTGTTCCTGAACCTGATGGCGCATTACCGCGATCAGGGCGCCCAGGAATTCAGCCTTGGCATGGCCCCGCTCGCGGGGTTGGAAGCCCGCCACGGGCTGCGGCTCTGGAGCCGTTTTGGCGGGCTGCTTTTTCGCCATGGCGGGGCGTTTTACAATTTTGAGGGCCTGCGTGCGTTCAAGCAAAAGTTCAGGCCGGAATGGCGCGCACGCTTTGTTGCGGTTCCCGGTGGCACGCTGCCGCTTGTGGCGCTAAAGGACGTGGCGATATTGATCGCGGGCGGCCCGGCCGGATTGATCCGCAAATAGCCTAGCCCCAGTGTTTTGATCTAAATGAAATCAGCAGCATAACCAAAGCAGTGCTGGCAAATCCGGCACCAACATAAAAGGTCGTGGACGCGCCTAGCGTTTGCCAGAGCGCGCCGGCTACCAAACTGGCCAGCAACAGTGCGACCCCGTTGGCCAGATTGAAAATGCCGAATGCAGTGCCGCGCAAATGGTCCGGCGCTGCGTCGGCAATAAGCGCCGACAGCAGCCCCTGGGTTAGCCCCAGATGCAGCCCCCACACGGCAACACCGACAAGGGCAATGCGATAATCCACCGTATAAGCCAGTATAAGCTCGGCAGCGATCAGCGCAACAAAGCCGAGCGCCAGCAGTTTGCCGCGATCCATCCTGTCGGCCAGAATGCCAACGGGGTAAGAGGATAGCGAAAATACCAACCCCATCAGAATTAAAACCAACGGCGACAGACCGATCGGCAAGCCAAGCGCCATCGCCCTGAGCGTAAGAAAGGCAACGCTGAACCGAGCCAGCGAAAACAGCGTTCCAATCACCACAACAACCCAAAAACGCCCGTTCAATTGGCCAATGTCGGCACGACTTAGCGGCAGACCCTTCTTTTTGCCAACATCGCGCGAGGTCTTCACTTTGTCCGGCTCCTGAACGCCAAACACCAGAAAAACCATGCACAAAGCCGCAGGAATAACCGCGAACCACAGAGATAATCTGATATTGTTAGACAAAAGCGCCATCAGGGTGATCGCCAGTATCGGCCCGATAAAACCACCGGCAGCGTCCAGTGACTGGCGCAAACCATAGGCCGCCCCGCGCACGGATTTCGGGGTGATATCCGCCATTAACGCATCGCGCGGGGCGCCGCGAATACCCTTGCCAACACGGTCAATAACCCGCGCGGCAAATAGCATTCCCACCGAATTTGCGAGCGGAAACAGGGGTTTGGTTAGCGCTGCAAGACCATAGCCAATAACCGCCAACGCCTTGCGTTTACCCAGCCAATCGCTGATCGCGCCCGAAAACACCTTGGTAATGGCGGCGGTGGCTTCGGCAATACCCTCAATAATGCCGACCGTTGCCATATTGACCCCGAGAGACAAATAAAGCGCCGGCAGCAGCGCATGCACAAGTTCGCTGGAGGCGTCCATAAAAAGGCTGACAAAGCCGATGGCCCAAACCCCCGAGGGTATCTTTTCGCGTTTTTTGCTCATAGTGTGCCCTTAAATGCGCTGACTTGCGTAGAAACAGTAGTGTATGCTACAGGTATCCTGCTTTCGTAGCAAACACGACACCCCGAGTCAATGCGCCCCAGTCGATGCACCCCCATTCTGTGCACGCCCAGTCAATGAAAGAGACCAAATGAGCCAGCCCGCGACCTTCAATGACCGCCTCGCCGCCTGTCGCGACCGCCTTAGCCCGGCCGAGAAAACCGTGGCTCGGTTCTTTCAGGAAAATCGCGAAGAAGTGCTGATTGCGTCGGCGTCGGCGCTGGCCAGTCAGGCCGGGACAAGTGACGCAACTGTGGTGCGCACCGCACAGGCGCTGGGGTTTGGCGGGCTAGAGGAGTTGCGCCGAACGCTGGCCAGCGAGATTCGCGATGGCATATCGCCCGCCAGCCGGATGGCGCGCACCATCCGCGAGGTGGCAGATGGCACCAGTTCGGCCCTGCAAACCACGCTTGATATCAATCAAGATGCGCTGGAAGCGCTGCGCCACGATATTTCGCCCGCGCTGTTTGAAAGTGTCGTGCACGCGATTGTCAGCGCGCGGCGTGTTCAGATATTCGGCATTGGCCCGTCCAGTTCAATGGCCGAGTATTTATCAATCGGGCTAGGCCGGCTCGGGCTTGAAACCCTAAGCCTGACGCAAACCGGATTGTTGCTTGCCGATAACATCCAGCATTTTCGCAAGGGCGATCTTTTGGTTATTTTCGCCTATGGGCGGGTCTATCGTGAATTGGCGATCATGCTTGATCAGGCCGACAAACACGCCATGCCCTCGATTTTGGTTTCCGATACGCTTGGCCAGACACTGCACCACCGCGTTGGCTATGTTTTGCCGGTTGCGCGGGGGCGGGTAAATATGCTGAGCATGCACACCGCGACGCTGGCCTTGATCGAGGCGTTACTGGTGGGCACAGCCAAGCAACGGCCCATTGAAAGCCTGACCAGCCTGGAGACGCTAAACCAGATACGCGCCGAGCTGAGCGCCCGCCCGATGGACATTTAGCGCCCCGCCGTTGGTTCGTTATAGTACAATTCGGCCCCGCTGCCCTACCCCCGGGTCACGCGTGAAAACCTGATGTTTCCGCCTTGCTATTTATGGCGTGATTTATTATTTTCGCGGTCCCGATACCAAACTGGATAATGCTATGTTCGAGGCTGCAAACCAAACCCTGTTTGCGATGATAAACGCGCCGGCAAACACCGGCGCCCCGGTGATTTTTATCGCTATCGTCGCGGCCGAGTGGCTGCTTTATCTGGTTGCGGCATTCATGGTTATCGGGTGGATATGGCGGGCTAACGCCATGCGGCAGGCGTTGTTCAGTGCCGGTTTGGCGGCGCTTTCGGGGCTGGTGCTTAACCAGATTCTCCGGTCTATCTGGCCGCTTGCGCGCCCGTTTGCACAGGGCATTGGCCAGCAGTTTCTTGATCACGCGCCCGATGCATCTTTTCCGAGCGATCATGGCACGATCCTGTTTTCAATCGCTTTTGCGCTTATCCTTTCCAAGGCTGGGCGCGGGGCGGGCATGGTGGTGCTGCTGATGGCGCTGGCCACGGCATGGGCGCGTGTTTTTCTCGGGGTTCATTGGCCGCTCGATATGGCGGGGTCTTTTGTGGTCGGGCTGATTTCGGCGGTGGTGGTGGTAAATGGGTTCAAGCGCGGCGCGGGTGCCGCATTCAGCTTGGTGTTGCGACTTTACCGCTGGCTTTTGGCGGCCTTGCACTTGCCCGCCAAGCTTTTTCCGCGCTAGGCTATTTTAGCCACAAAATCTGGACCTTGCCATCGGTAACCCATGGGTCTGCCGCAACAGTGCCCGCCGGTTCGGGGGGGGATAGCTGAAATTGTTGGCTGTCAGATACCCGACCGGCTGCGCGCAGATCGCTGACAAGCCGATCCCGCTCGGCATCTATATTCGGGTTGATATGATGCGTTACCCACCAGTCCAACCCATCATCAAAGCTGGCCGTGCCAACAAAGATTTGCGCGCCCGAAGGGGTTACATAACGGGTCTGCCAAAAGCGGGCGTGGTGGCGCTCGCGCAGGGTCAGGTCCTGGGTTGGTTTTTGAAACCCTAATTCATTGGGCCGGCCGTTCCAAAAATAGGGGGTTACGGGGGCGGTATTGTCGGCTTGGTTGGTCCAGACCGCCCATACGGCGCGTGAAATTGAGGCAACCCCCGGCGGGTCAGCCTGGACCCACCCCGCGCTTTGCATCGCCGCGGTAAAGCTAACCGTGTCGGTTGCCACAAAAATCAGGCTTACCGGCTCGAGCGGCGCGCCGGCAACCGTTTCGGTTGTTGGCGGCACGGCGTTGCCGGTGAACAGGGCCGAAATATCGGCCACCACCCGGGTGCCGGTATCGACAGCTATAATGTTTTGCTGTTTATTATAGGCCAGATCACCCCATACCGCACCGCCAAGCGCCCCCAGCAATACCAGTGCAGCAACATGGCGCGATACGGCAGGGGTGGCCTTGGTGTGGTTTTCCTGCCACCATTCTGCCACGGCAATACCAATCAGCAA
Organism: uncultured Rhodobacterales bacterium; assembly: GCA_964462475.1. Lineage (GTDB taxonomy): Bacteria > Pseudomonadota > Alphaproteobacteria > Rhodobacterales > Rhodobacteraceae > UBA3077. The sequence continues at coordinate 37,605 of CAYWXQ010000001.1, forward strand.
CCACATGCCCCCGACCAAATAGCCGTTAAGCACATCTGAAAGATATTGTTCCACCAGATAAACCCGGCTAAGCCCCAGCAAAAATGCTACCGTCACGGCAAAGATCGCAGCCCCGAGCGGGCCAAGCACTTTGAGCCGCCACAGAACATAAAACAGCATGCCGAAAAAGGCGATCGAGGTAGAGGCATGCCCCGACGGGAAGCTGCCTTTTGTTTCTAAAAAATAGGCCAATTCCGGCCGCAGCCGGTGAAAGATGCTTTTGAGCGCGGCGATCATCGCCAAATTACCCGCCAGTGCCACCGCCAGCCCCAGTGCCAGCGGGTAGTGCCGCCGCAAAACCAGCGCCAACGCGGTGCCTGTAAATATAAACCCGGTAACACGCCAATCTGCCAAGGCAGAGATATGGGTGAAAAAGCCAATGGCCGGCGGGCTCCACAGCGTATTGGCCAGTTTGGCAATGCGGATATCCGTAGCGATCGGCGTGGCGCTTATATAATCAAACGACGTGCCGACCCAGATGATGAAAACATAAATAAAGGCGACCCCGATAAAGGTAGCAGGCAAGCCTGAAAACCTGTGGGTGCTAAACCGGCTACGGCCAATAGCGGCAAGGCGTGGGTGGCGCGTGGCCCAATCACGGGCGTCCTCGTTTTCGCCAATGGCCAGCAACATCGATTCAAGGATCGAAAGCACCAAGGGCAGCATCCGCTCGATCCGCACCACCAGATACCAAAGCAAGGCAAGCACCAGCGCCGCCCCCACCCCAAATAACGCCACCCGTGTGGCCAGCGGCCCAAGACTGGTTATGGCATCGCCCAAAAAATAGCCCAGCGCAACATGCGCAAGCGCATAGGGGAAAGCCGATATTGCGTTCCAGATCACAAACTGTTTTCGCCCCATGCCCGACAGGGCCGCCGCAAAGGGCACCAACCCCGAAAGCGGGCCAAGAAAACGCCCGATGACAAGGCTCATCCCGCCGTGGCGGCCAAACAGCCGTTCTGCCTTTTTGAAGTGCTTCCAACCCGTCGGGTCCCAATTACCCTTAAGCCTGCGCGCCCCGGCTCGCCCCAGCCAATAGCTGGCCTCGCCGCCAATAAGCGAGCCGATGGCAACAAACCAAACCAGATCAAAATAGTCTAGCAACCCGCGCTGCACCAAAATGCCGCCAGCATCGACCATCAGCGTGCCCGGCACAAAAATAGCGGTAACAAAAAACGCCTCAAGCAACGCTCCGCCCCCGATGATCCAGTAAGACCACAGGCCAAGCGCCTCAAGCGAGGGAAGGATTTGGCTAAACCCTGAAACCATACGCAAATCTTTCTGTTTTAACCAACAACGTCGGCGCGTGACCAAATATAGCCATGCTCTTGCCCGTCACAAGGGCAAAGCCGGCGCAATATGCATTGCGGCCGATTTTCGGTTCTATCGGTTAGCCACCCAAGCGCACCTCGCAGGGTTAGGCGATCAAGCCGATTTTGCGGCGAATTTCCGGCTCGACAAGGCGTATTTCCTGGCCGCAATAATCAGCCGCCGCTCCCTTGGCCAGCCACGCGATGGCGCGGGCGGGCCAACTGGCCGGAATATGCGCCGAGGGGTCAAGCTGGCTGACAGGGTTGATGCCGGACGCTTTGATGCTGACCTGCATATCGGTGGCCACCGTGCCGGGGCTTAGGCCCAGAACGCAAATATTGCTGCCCTCGGTTTCCAGATGGGCGCTGCGGGTCAGCATGGCGGCCCCGGCCTTGGCGGCGCAATAATGGCTCCAGCCCTCTAGCGGCTGGTGGGCGGCACCGGAGGAAATGTTGACAATCAGCCCCGCGCCCTGCTTTTGCATGATCGGCAGCGCCGCGTGCAGCCCGTAATAAACCGCGTTCAGATTGGTTTCAACGGTTTTGGCCCATGCCGCGGGGTCGCTATCGGTGATCTTGGCGATCGGTTCGATCACACCGGCATTTTGCACCAGTATATCCAGCCCGCCAAAGGTTTCAACGCAGCGCCGGATCACGGTTTCAACCCCCAGATACCGCGCCATGTTAGAGGCCAGAAACGCTGCCGAGCCACCCTCTGCGTTGATCTTTTCACAAATCGCTTCAATCGGTTCGCGCGAGCGTGCGGTTAAAAACACATTGGCCCCCAGCGTGGCCAGCTCATGCGCCGTGGCCGCGCCAATGCCGCGGCTGGCGCCGGTGATGATTGCGGTTTTGCCTGCAAGTGGTTTCATGATTGTCTCCTCGTGGAGCAGAATGCGGGAGCGCCGCTGGCGGCGCAAGCCAAAAATGCCCGCCGCGCTTGTAAGTTTTGCACAAAACCCATAAGTTTTGCGGCAACCGTCAACACATGTTTGATAACCCAAACCTTAGGCCGCCATATGTTCGATTATTCACTTTTGCACTGGTCAACCTTTTTGACGGCTGCGGTTCTTTTAAACCTGTCCCCCGGGCCTGATATTGCTTTTATTCTGGGCCAAACCGTGCGTGGCGGGCGAAAATCCGGTTTTGCGGCGATGTTCGGCATCTGGACCGGCGCTTTTGGCCATGTGCTGATGGCCGCTGCCGGTCTGTCGGTTATTTTGGCGACATCGGCCGTAGCTTTTGCGATCGTAAAGTGGGCGGGGGCGGCCTATTTGATATGGCTTGGCATTTCAGCCCTTAGATCGGGCGGAGATTCGTTCATTTCAGAAAACCTGAAAGGCAGCCTGAAGCCTTTTGCCATCTATAAACAGGGGGCGCTGGTGGGGGTGCTCAATCCGAAAGTTGCCATCTTTTTTCTGGCTTTTTTGCCGCAATTCGTTGTCGAGGGGGCAGGGCCGGCTTGGGCGCAGTTGTTTTTGCACGGGGTGCTGATCATCGTGGTTGCAGGGTTTATCGAGCCGCCATTGGTGATCGTGGGCGAGAAACTGACCTCCAGATTACGAAATGACCGGCGGATCGGGCTTTGGATGGAGCGAAGTCTGGGATCGGTATTTATCGCCCTCGGGGTGCGCTTGGCCATAGAGGACCGATAGCCACCAAGGCCGTTCACCGGCCCGGAATCAATGAAATTACAAAGGAAATACCCGTGACCAATTTAAAAATGCTTGCCGATAAAATGCTGGACGCTGCCAAAAAGGCCGGGGCAGGGGCGGCGGATGCGATTGTGATCAAGGGCGACAGCCTGTCGATCGAGGTCGCGAACGGCGCATTGGAACACGCTGAACGGGCCGAGGGTATCGACCTCGGTCTGCGGGTGCTGATCGGCAAGCGCTCGGCGGTGGTGTCGGTTTCTGACGCCAGCGACGCCACCATCGCCACCATGGCCGAGCGCGCGGTCGCCATGGCGAATGCCGCCCCCGAAGACCCCGATTCGGGCCTGGCCGACCCTGACCAACTGGCCACAGGCTGGGATGTGGCCGCGCTTGAACTGGTTGATGATACGCCCGCCGCCAGCCCCGAAACCCTGAAGCAAATGGCGCTGGAGTCAGAGGCCGCCGCGCTGGCCGTGCGCGGTGTCAGTAAAGTTGATTCTGCCGGTGGCAGCTATTCAAAATCAAGCATCCATCTGGCGGCGAGCAACGGGTTTTCGGGTGGCTATAGCCGCACATCCACCGGGCTTTATTGCACCGCGATCACCGGCGAGGGCCTGAAGATGGAGCGCGATTACAAAGGCGACAGCCGGGTTTTTGCCGCCGATATGCTGCCGGCGGTCGATATTGGCCGTATCGCGGGGGAACGCGCGGTGGCGCTGACCGGCGCCAGCCAGCCGCCAACCGGCGCCTTTCCGGTCTTGTTTGACGAGCGTGTTGCCGCAAGCCTGATCGGCCATCTGGTGGCGGCGATCAACGGCCGCGCAGTGGCGCGCGGGGTGAGCTGGCTAAAAGACGCGCTGGGTGAACAGGTGCTGCCCCAAGGCATGGATCTGGTTGAAGACCCTTTTCGCAAACGGGTCGGCGGCTCAAAACCGTTTGACGCCGAGGGCTTGGCGGTAAAAAAACGGGCATGGGTTGAAAACGGCGTTTTGCAAAGCTGGGTGCTTGATCTGGCCTCGGCCCGCCAGTTGGGCATGGCCAGCACCGGCAATGCGGCGCGCGGCGCGGGCGGTGCGCCTAGCCCGGGTGTTGGCAACCTGCGCCTGACCCCGGGGGCATATAGCCGCGATGAGCTGATATCACAAATGGGGACGGGGCTGATTATTACCTCTATGATCGGGTCCAGCATCAACCCTAATACCGGTGAATATTCACGCGGCGCATCGGGGTTCTGGGTTGAAAACGGCGTGATCACGCGGCCGGTGAATGAATGCACGGTTGCGGGTAATCTGCGCGATATGCTGGGTGGCTTGGTGGCGGCCAATGACGCGCAAGCGCATCTTTCACGGGTGGTGCCGAGCCTGCTGGTTAAGGGGCTGACCATTGCCGGCGGCTGATCTGGCCCTGCTGCTTGGCGCGGCCGAGGCAGCGGGCGATATTGCCAAACGCTACTTCAAAGCCAACCCCGAAACATGGGACAAGGGCGGTGGCCAAGGGCCGGTAACCGAGGCCGACCTTGCCATCAACCGCATGCTGAAGGCCGAGCTGCTGGCCGCCCGCCCCGATTATGGCTGGCTATCAGAGGAAAGCGAAGACAGCGCCGACCGGCTGGGCCATGAGCGGGTGTTTATTATTGACCCGATTGATGGCACGCGGGCGTTTATCAACGGTGAAAGCAGCTTTTCGCACGCCTTGGCGATCGCTGAAAACGGCAAAGTGATTACCGCCGTCGTGCGCGTGCCGATGAAGGACCAAAGCTTCGCCGCCACCCTTGGCGGTGGCGCGCATGTTAACGGCGCCCCGATTACGGTAAGCGCGCAAGCCCGTATGGCTGGCGCGCGGGTGCTGTCGCGCCGCCCTGATTTGAAGCCCGAACACTGGCGTGCCCCCCACCAGATGCAGCACCACTTTCGGCCCTCACTGGCATACCGTTTATGCCTTGTTGCCAATGGCCGCTATGACGCCATGCTGACCCTGCGCCCGGCGTGGGAGTGGGATGTCGCCGCCGGTGACCTGATTGTGCATGAGGCAGGCGGGCAGGTTACCACCACTGTTGGCGACAAAACCCGCTATAATAATCCGGTGCCACAACTGGCGGGCATGGTGGCGGGGCCGCAAAAACTGGCACAAAATATCATCGCAGCCTTGCGGCCTGCGGCAATTTAGCCTATCGCGGGGCAAATGATGGCCAGCAAAGGAACCCCGATGACCCAGCGTTTACACCTTGTTTTTGGCGGCGAGCTCACCGACCCGCAGCACAACACTTTTCGCAACACCGACGATATCGACATTGTCGGCATTTTCCCGAGCTACGCCAAGGCCTATGACGCCTGGAAATCTGCCGCCCACAGCACCGTTGACAACGCCCATATGCGCTATTTCATTGCCCACCTGCACCGCTTGCGTGACGAAAAAACCGAAGCCAGCGCCACAGAGGAATTGGGCTAGAACTGGGTTAGAGCGGCGCTAAAACAAGGGTTATCTATGGTATCGGCATCTGCACCTACCGGAATTTCGGCCCTGTTGCGGGGGGGGCGAG
>CAYWXQ010000001.1:43247-52198 GCA_964462475.1 uncultured Rhodobacterales bacterium
ATGGTATCGGCATCTGCACCTACCGGAATTTCGGCCCTGTTGCGGGGGGGGCGAGGCGACAAAAAACCGCCACCGCCGCGCCCGGAGGGGCCGCTGGTATGGCTGCACATGCCAAACGATCCGCCAGCCGATGCGTTGCCCGCGCTTGTGGCGGCGCTTGAAGATATCACGTTGCTGACCACCTATTCAGGCCCCTGTCCGAAGGGGGGGTTTTGTCAGCCACTGCCGGGGCCACGCCGCGGGGCCATTGACCAGTTTCTGGCCCATTGGCAGCCCGACCTGCTGGTCTGGGGCGCGGCCGAAAACGGGCTGGTTATTGCCCGCCGCACTCGCCGCGCGGGGACTAAAATGCTGCTGGCCAAGCTGTCAGGCTTCCCTCTGCCCAGCGGGCTTAAGGGCCGGCAACTAACTGAATTTTTACAATATTTCGAGAATTTTTTGCTTGATGACCTGACCGAGAAACACCGGTTCATGAAGCATGCCCACCTTGAACGTTTGCCCGAAAAGCGATTGGTCGCCTGCCGTCCGCTGGCTGAAATTGCCACGCCCCTGCCCGAAAACGAGTCCCTGCTGCGGCGGGTCTCGGGGGCGTTAGGGCCGCGCCCTGTGTGGTGTGCGGCGATGGTCTCGCGCGGTGAAATAGGCTCGTTGCTGGCAGCGCATCGCCATGCGGTGCGGGCCATTCCCAACCTGTTGCTGGTGGTGGTGCCGCGCGCCTCGGAACAGGTGATCGCCGGGCGCATCACCGACGAGGGCTGGCGCTTGGCGCGCGAAAACCCCGATACATTGCCCGACCCACAGTCCGAGGTGTTGCTGGCCAATGACGACGAAAACCTCGGCATGTGGCTGCGGCTGGCGACGGTTTCTTATATGGGGGGCACGCTTTTTGGCCCCGAAGCCGCCGATCCGTTTGCCGCTGTGGCGCTGGGCTCGGCGGTGTTGGCCGGGCCAGCGCAGGTGCCGTTTGCGGCCCGTTACGGGCGGTTGGCGCAGGCCGGCGCGCTGGTATTGGCTGAAACCAACGGCGTTTTGCCCGCGCGGCTGGTGGCGGCGCTGGCGCCTGATAGGTCGGCGCAGCTGGCGTTGCGCGGCTGGCAGGTGGGTAGCGAAGGGGCTGAAGCGGTGCAGATCCTGGCCCGTGAAATTTGCGCGCAGCTTAACGGGGGGGCGGGCTGATGCGCGCGCCACGGTTCTGGACCCGAAGCCGCAAATACCACCCGTTGGCGCTGCTGCTGACACCGCTTTCATGGCTGTGGGCAGCGGCCGCGGCGCGGCGGCTAAAACGCGGCGCCTGGGCGCAAATGACGGTGCCGGTGATCTGTGTCGGCAATATCAATGCGGGTGGCACCGGCAAAACCCCGACGGTAATCGCGCTGGCCGGTTTGTTGGTCGATCACGGTGTGATCGTGCATGTGGTTTCGCGCGGTTACGGCGGCACGGCCATCGGCCCGCTGCGGGTTAGCGAGACCGCCCACAGCGCTGCCGAGGTCGGGGACGAGCCGCTGTTGATGGCCGCCTTTTGCCCGACATGGGTGGCCAAAGACCGCGCCTTGGGCGCGCGGGCGGCCATTAAGGCCGGGGCCGAAGTGGTTTTGCTGGATGACGGTTTTCAAAACCCCGGGCTAAAAAAAGATATGTCGTTGATTGTGGTTGATGCCGAAATCGGTTTTGGCAATGGCCGCGTGCTGCCCGCCGGCCCGCTGCGCGAGCCGCTAAAGGCCGGGCTGGCGCGGGGCGATGCGCTTGTGTTGATTGGCCCTGCCGCCGCGCAGGCGCGGTTTCAGCAAAACTGGCCGCAAGCCGCCGCGCTGCCCTGTTTGCCCGCCGCGCTGAAGCCGCTGAAAACCGGCATGGACTGGCAGGGCGCGAGGGTTGTTGCCTTTGCCGGTATTGGCCGTCCGGCGAAGTTTTTCAACACCCTCAAAGCCGAGGGGGCGACGATTGTTGGCCAGCATGCCTTTGCCGACCACGCCCCCTATTCGGACGCGGTGTTGCAGCGGCTGCTAAGGGAATCGCACCTGAAAGATGCGCAACTTGTCACCACCGAAAAAGACGCCGCCCGCCTGCCCGCCGGTTTTCGCCCCGAGGTGGTATCGCTGCCGGTGCGGCTAGGCTTTGCCGATCAGGCGCGGCTGGAAACCTTGCTGCGACGGGCAGGGGTTTTACGGCAATAATCCGCTATCGGCGGCGAAATTCCATCAAATTTCGGTAAAATCCTGCCTTGCCCCTTGAATGTTGCGGCGAAACCCATGAAATGCCCTGCAACCGTGCTTTCACAAAAGGGCTTTGTTGATGAAGCTGTTTAACAAACTGCTGGACCTGCTGCCGATGCACACGCTGATCGTGATGACGATCTTTCTGGCGTTGATTCCGTATGTGCCGTTTTTTGTTGCGCCGCCGCATTTGTTTGCCAAGCTTGGTATGCTGGCGGGCGGGGGTCTAACGCGGCCGGTTGATATCTTTGATCTGTTTGTGCATGTGGCACCGGCGCTTTTTCTGGGTGCCAAGGTAATTCGGGTGCGGCGCCTGAAAAACCCGGCGTGAGCGCCGGTTAGCCTTGCCAATCATGGCCGCGGCGCTTAGGTTCCGCTTGTTGAATTTTCGGGCGGGGAGTCGCCAAACCAAAAGGGGTTAAATATGTTTGTATCCGCAGCATATGCGCAGAACGTAGGCGGGGGCGGTGGCCTGACCAGTGGGCTAGGCGGCATTCTGCCCATTATCCTGATTTTTGCGATCATGTATTTTTTGATGATCCGGCCGCAGCAAAAGAAAATGAAAGCCCATAAAGCCATGGTGGCCGCGCTGCGTCGTGGCGATCAGGTGGTGACCCAAGGCGGCATTATCGGCAAGGTTTCCAAGGTTAAGGACGACACAGGCGAGCTTGAAATCGAAATCGCGGACGGGGTTAAAATTCGCGTTATGCGGCCCTCGATCACTGCGGTGATGAACAAAACCGAACCTAGCGAATAGTATTTCACGCGCCCCTTTGCGGGCGCGTTTTTTTCAAGGACGCCTCTTATGCTGCATTTTCCGGTGTGGAAACAAACCCTGATCTGGTTGATCTGTTTTGCGGGGCTGGCTTTTGCCTTGCCCAACGCTTTTTATACCAAAGTCGAACAGCACAATGATGCGGTTACGGCGCTTGATTCGGGCACACCGGAAACCCCCGAGCTGTTGGCGGCGCGCGCCGGCTGGCCTGATTATTTGCCCAACGCGCTGGTCAACCTGGGGCTTGATCTGCGTGGTGGCGCGAATGTGTTGGTCGAGGTCAACGTCTCCGAGGTTTATCAGGACCGGCTGGATGCCATGTGGCCTGCGGTGCGCGATGCGCTGCGTGAAAAGCGTGACGCTGTCGGCACCGTGCGCCGCCAAGATGGCGCGACCAACCAGTTGCGGGTGCGCATCGGCAACGAAGCGGCAATGCCCGAGGCGCTTGACGCGGTTAAGGCCCTGACCCGGCCGGTGGTTTCACTGACCGGCGCCGGTTCGCGCGATTTTGACGTGGTGGCCAAGGGCAGCGATATTATTATTACCCTGTCGGAGGCCGAAAAAATCTCGACCGATGATCGCACCATGCAGCAAAGCCTGGAAATTGTGCGTCGGCGGGTAGACGAGGCCGGCACCCGCGAGCCCACCATCCAGCGTCAGGGTGCGGACCGGATCTTGATTCAGGTGCCCGGCATTGGTTCGGCCGAAGAGCTGCTAAGCCTGATCGGGCGCACCGCCAAACTGACCTTTAACGAGGTGGTTGATCAGGTTGCCAGCGCCGATACCCCGCCGGGGCTTGGCAATATCGTGCTGCCGTCGGTTAACAAAGCCGATGGCTATTATATCGTGAAACGCGCGCCGGTGGTCGGTGGTGACCAGTTGGTAGATGCGCAAACCGCGTTTGACCAAAACGGCAGCCCGGCAGTGAGCTTTCGCTTTAACCCGACCGGGGCGCGGCTGTTTGGCGCCCATACCAGCGCCAATGTCGGCAAGCTATTCGCGATTGTGCTTGACGGCGAGGTGATATCGGCACCGCGCATCCAAAGCCCCATTCTGGGGGGGGCGGGGATTATTACCGGCCGTTTCAGCATTGAAGAAAGCACGCAACTGGCGATTTTGTTGCGCGCGGGGGCCTTGCCTGCCAGCATTAAAGTGCTAGAGCGCCGCACCATCGGGCCAGAGCTGGGGGCAGACAGTATTGCCGCCGGCAAAATTGCGGCGGTGGTGGCGTTTGGCGGGGTGCTGGTGTTTATGGTGCTGTCTTACGGGCTGTTCGGGGTGTTTGCCAATGTCGCGCTGATGTTCAACATCGTGCTGCTTTTCGCGCTGCTTAGCCTGATCGGGGCCACGCTGACCCTGCCGGGCATTGCCGGCATTGTGCTGACGCTGGGCATGGCGGTGGATGCCAACGTGCTTATATTCGAGCGCATCCGCGAAGAACTGCGCCGCGCCAAGGGGCCGGCGCGCTCAATCGAGATCGGCTATGAAAAGGCGACCTCGGCAATTGTGGATGCCAACGTAACCACGTTGATCGCGGCGGTGATTCTTTATATGATGGGGTCAGGGCCGGTGCGCGGTTTTGCGGTTACCCTCGGGCTGGGGATTGTTACCTCGGTATTTACCGCGATCTGGGTAACGCGGCTGTTGGTGGTGATCTGGCTAAAAGCCCGCAAACCCAAAACCATTGAAGTGTGAGGTAAAGTGATGCGACTTAAACTCGTTCCAACCGAAACCAAGATTGATTTCTTTAAGCGCAGCAAATACACTATCGGCCTGTCTGCGGTAATGGTGGTGCTGTCGGTTGTGGCATTTTTTGCCTTTGGCCTGAATTACGGCATTGATTTCAAGGGCGGCTCGGTGATCCGCACCGCAACCCCGGCACCGGTCGAGGTCAGCGTCTACCGCGCCGTGCTTAAGGGGTTGGCGCTGGGTGATTTTACCGTAACAGCCGTGGTTGACCCCGGCGCCGATATTGCCGCCACCGATCGTAACTCGGTGATGATCCGTATGGAGCAGGCATCAGATAACCCAGAAACCCAGAACGGCCTGATCGCCGAGGTAAAAGCGGCCCTGAACAGCAAAATAGACGGTATTATCTATTTGCAGACCGATAGCGTGGGGGCAAAGGTCTCGGGCGAGCTGGTGGTAGCGGGCATCGAAGCGGTGGTGCTGGCGGTGTTGGCCGTGCTGTTTTACATCTGGCTGCGCTTTGAGTGGCAGTTTTCACTGGGGGCGGTGGTGGCGCTGGTGCATGATGTGATTTTGACCATCGGGGTGTTTTCGGTGTTCCAGATCGAGTTCAACCTGTCGATCATTGCCGCGATTCTGACCATCGTCGGCTATTCGCTGAACGACACGGTGGTGGTGTTTGACCGGGTGCGCGAAAACCTGCGGCGCTTCAAGGCCAAGTCGCTGGAACAGGTGTTGAACATGTCGATCAACGAAACATTGTCGCGCACGGTCATGACCTCGGTCACCACGCTATTGGCGCTGATCGCGCTTTATGTGCTGGGGGGCGATGTTATTCGCGGCTTTACGTTTGCGATGATTTGGGGGATTGTTGTTGGCACTTATAGTTCTGTGTTTATCGCCTCGCCTATATTGCTGCGCCTCGGGGTCAAGCGTGATTGGGATAAAGATAACGGGGCCGCCGGAACCCAATATGCCGATATCGACGCCTGAATCCGGCCAGAAAGCCTGCACCTATTGCAACACCCCCGCCGCGCCGCTGGCGGCACAATGCGCCAATTGCGGCGCTAACCTGCCGGGTGCCCTGCCACGACCGGTGGCGCAACTGGTGGCGGCGCAGGCGCGTTGGTCAATGGGCAAAACCGCGCTGGTCTGTATCGTGACAAGCATCGCGCTGGGGGCGGGGTTTAATGCCTCGTGGCTTGGCACTTGGGTGGTCATATTGCTATCGGGGTTCTGGGTGGCATTTTTCATGCCCGCAATGTTGTTTGTGTCGGCTTTCGTGCATTCGCGCAATGACGCGGGGCGGGTGATGCTTAACCTGATCATTGCCACCACCGTTTGGGTGCTGGGGATTTTGCTGATTTTCATCACCGCGTTAATTTATTGACCCCCTTTGCCCAAGCCCTGGCCACCGAGGGGTTTTTGTGGTTGTTTCTGGCGGTGCTGGTGGCGGGCATTGTGCGCGGTTTTACCGGCTTTGGCTCGGCGCTGGTTTATCTGCCGATTGCGGGCATATTTTTACCCCCGACATGGGTGATCGCCAGCATGATCGGGTTTTCAATGATCGGGCCGCTGCCGCTGATCCCGCGCGCCCTGCGCGAGGTTGATAAATCAGAGGTTCTGCGCATTGGCGCGGCGGCATGGCTTGGCGTGCCGCTCGGGGTTTATTTTTTAACCCGCCTGGACCCCGAGGCCTTTCGCTGGCTGGTGTCACTGGTGGCGCTGGTTACGCTGGTGCTGCTGGCCTCTGGCTGGCGCTACAGGGGGGCGGTGCCGGTGGCGCTCGGGGCGTTTGCGGGGTTTATGGGTGGCTTTCTGGGCGGGTTCGTGGGCATCGGCGGGCCGCCGGTTATATTGCTATATTTGGGCAGCCGCCGGGCGATCGCAAAGATCCGCGCCGTGATATTGCTGTATCTGGTGATGATGGATTTCGCAGTGGTCGCGGTATTTTTTGCCCGCGATCTGATCCCGCTACAGGCGTTTTTGGTCGGGATTCTGCTGGGGCCGGGCTATTTGGTGGGCGGGATGATCGGGCAACGGCTGTTTGACCCGCGCTATGAGCGGCTGTTCAGGGGGCTGGCCTATGGCATTATCTTGTTGGCGTTGGTTACGGGCTTGCCGGTGTTTGATTAAAGCGACAAAACCCCCGGCATATGGTAATCCGTTCTGTTCGGGGCCGTTGGTTATTTGGCTATAAGCGCCGGGGTTGCCTTGGCCTCTCGGAGGCTAAAGCCCCCGTCGGCCAAGGCACTTTATCAGCAAAGCTGAACAGCGTTTGCCGACGGCGGTGGCCTCGGCTACGCCTCGGCGGTCATTGTCGATGGCGTGGTGGCCTACCAGCGACCGAGGCGTTTTCGCCAAAGCAGGGTGAGCATTTTGCGGGCGGGGGATTCCTCCAGCAGGCCGGCGAAAATACTGTCTGGTCGCCGCGCGGCCTCGGTAAGGGTGGCGGTGGTGCGCCAGCCGGCCAACAGGGCAGGGGTGATATTGGCGGGAATATTACGGCGGTTTTGCCGGGCTTGCGCCAGTTTATCCAGCGCGTCGGTGACGATGGTTTTTGGGGCATCGGGTAACGGGGTTCGCCCGCGCGCCACCAGCTCTGGCACCGCCCGCAACAGGTTGGCCACGCCGCTGGCATAGGCAAAATCGCGCAGCACCGGCAGGGTTTCAGCCGTTGCGCCCAGCGTTTTTGCCGCCAGTTCCATAACGCTGCCCGAGGTGGCGTTTATATAGCTGTCAAACGCCGCGCGGCTTGGGTGCGGGTCGGCATAGAGATCAAAATGGCGGGCCTCGATCAGGGTGTCAAACAGCGCGCGGGGCAGGTTGTGATCAAAAATAACCTCGCGCAGGGCGGGCAGGATTTGGTGGGTATCCACCAGCACGCCCTGATAGATTTTGCCGATCTCGTCGCCCCACCAGCGCAGGCGCATTTGGGCCACCAGCGGCTCTGGGCTGGCCCACGGCGCGCGGGCGGTTTCAAGGTTGAAGGCATAGATCGCCATCAGCGCGGCGCGGCGCTCGCGCGGGGCGGCTTGGGCTGCGGCGTATCTGTCAGGGTCGCCGGATTTCACCAAGGCGGTGCAGGCGTTAAAGCTCATGTCGGTTCCACCAGATAGACGGCGTAATCATATTCGCCGAAATGGGCGTTGAAAATGGCAATCTCGGCCTCGGTTTCGGCGATTGCCGCATCCATTACGGCACTTTGGCCGCGCAGGTTTTTGATATTGGCGCTCAGGGCGTTATAGTATTCCTCCCAGCCATTGCGCCCCAGTGGCTCGGCCGAGATCACCTGATAACCGCATTGTTCAATCCGTGCTGCCAGCCCGTTCAGGCTGTCCATTTGCGGATAGGCATCCTGCCAAAACGCCTTGGCATCAAGGCTTGGCTGGCCCAGCCAGACGATCTCGGAAAATGCGATTTTACCATCGGGGCGCAGGTGGCCGCGCCATGCTTCCAGCGCGGTTTCGAGGCTGGTGAAATAAACCGCGCCCGCGCACCAGATCAGGTCGAAACTGCCCTCGGGCCACAGCATATCGCCCACCCTGAAATCAATCTTGAGCCCGCGGGCGTTGGCGGCCTCTATAAAGGCCTGCTGTTTGTCGATGCCGATGATCTCTAGCCCCGGCAGGGCGCGGGAGATGGTTACACTATCGGCACCCGTGCCGCAGGCGGCGTCAAGCACGCGGCCCAGGGGCGGGGTGTCGGCGATTTCAAGCACGTTGAGCAGGCTGTTAACGCTGCCCGGCCCTTCGCGCGGCAGGCCGGAATAGAGCGTCATAAAGGCGTCATGCGCGTCAGACATCGCGGGCGCCATCGCGGATCAGCTTCCAGCGGATGGCGTCTAGCAGCGCTTGAAACGAAGCGTCAACGATGTTGGCCGAAACGCCAACGGTTGACCAGCGCTGGCCGCTGCTGTCCTCACTATCAATCAACACGCGGGTCACGGCATCCACCCCGCCATTGGTGATGCGGACCTTGAAATCAACCAGCCGCATATCGTCGATCATGGCTTGATACGGCCCGAGATCTTTTGCCAGCGCCTTGGCCAGTGCATTAACCGGCCCGCTATCTTTGCCGTGCACATCAAGACTGTCGGAAACCGAAAGCTTTTTGACCCCGCCAACCTTGACCGCGACCACCGCCTCGGAAAGTGTGACCACCTTGTTGGCCTTGTTCTTGCGCCGCTCGACCGTGACGCGGTAACGTTTGACCTCGAAAAACCGTGGCATTTGGCCGATGGTGTCGCGGGCCAGCAGCTCAAAACTGGCCTG
>CAYWXQ010000002.1:0-8800 GCA_964462475.1 uncultured Rhodobacterales bacterium
ACGGTAACGACCGATGATTTTGCCATGGGGCTGGACGCGATTTGTTATGCGGTTGACGAAGAAAAAGAACTGATGAAGGTCGCCTTTCCGATTGATCTGTTTGACCGCAACATCACCGATGGCCGCGCCATGGTGGTTTCGCTGATGACCTGTATGATCGGCAACAATCAGGCGATGGGCGATGTTGAATACGCCAAATTGCTCGACTTTTTCGTGCCGCCCAATTTTATGCGCCTGTTTGATGGCCCTTCAAAGGGTATTCAGGATATGTGGCGCATCCTTGGCCGCGATCTGGATAACGGCGGCATGGTTGTCGGCACCATCATCAAGCCCAAACTGGGCCTGCGCCCGAAACCGTTTGCCGATGCCTGTTACCAGTTCTGGCTGGGCGGTGATTTTATTAAAAATGACGAACCCCAGGGCAATCAGGTTTACGCCCCAATGCGTGAAAGCATCCCGCTGGTGGTTGACGCCATGAAACGCGCGATGGACGAAACCGGCCAGGCCAAGATTTTTTCGGCTAATATTACCGCTGACTGCCACCACGAAATGATCGCCCGTGGCGAATATGTGCTGGAGCAATTCGGCAACATGGCCGAAAACGTGGCGCTGCTGGTTGACGGTTTTGTCGGCGGCACCGGCATGGTCACCACCGCGCGGCGCCATTTTGCCAACCAGTTTATCCACTATCACCGCGCCGGTCACGGCATGATCACCGGCGAAGAAAGCAACCGTGGCTACACCGCACTTGCGCACATGAAATTCGCGCGTATGGCAGGGGCGTCGGGCATTCACACAGGCACCATGGGCTTTGGCAAAATGGAGGGCTACAAATCCGACACCGTGCTGGCCGATGTGCTGATCGACGATGTATCGGTGGGCACCCACTATACCCAGCCATGGGAGCGCATGAAACCGACCGCGCCGATTATCTCTGGCGGTATGAACGCGCTGCGCTTGCCGGGGTTCTTTGACAATCTTGGCCATTGCAACGTCATCCAGACCTCTGGCGGGGGCGCACTGGGCCATAAAGACGGCATTGTCGCAGGGGCAAAATCGCTACGCCAGTCATATGAAGCTTGGCAAGAAGGCGTTGATTTGGTTGAATACGCCAAAGAGCACCCCGAGCTTGCGGGGGCGTTCGCATCCTTTACGGCCGACGCTGATAAAATCTATCCCGACTGGCGTGAAAAACTGGGCGCGCATAAATAAGCGGGCCATGCCTGCGCCGCTTACCGGCGGCGCAGGCGACCTTTATAAATAAGCCAAGGCGCTTGGCTTTTTTATAAAGATCAGGGGAAGCCAATGACCGACGCGCAACAATTCACCATTGAAACCGAGCCGTTCTACCATGCCACGGGGGCCGAGATCGCGCTTTACGAGGCCGCTTACGGCGCCCGCCTGCCGGTGATGGTCAAAGGCCCGACCGGCTGCGGCAAATCGCGGTTTATCGAATACATGGCGTGGAAGCTCAAAAAACCGCTGATCACGGTCGCCTGTAACGAAGACATGACGGCGGCAGACCTTGTTGGCCGCTTTCTGCTCGATGAAAACGGCACCAACTGGCAAGACGGCCCGCTAACCGTGGCCGCGCGTATCGGCGCGATCTGTTATCTGGACGAGGTGGTCGAGGCGCGGCAAGACACCACCGTGGTGATCCACCCGCTCACGGACCACCGCCGTGTTTTGCCGCTGGATAAAAAGGGCGAACAGCTACAGGCCCACCCCGATTTCCAATTGGTTATCTCCTATAATCCGGGCTATCAAAGCCTGATGAAAGACCTCAAGCAATCCACCAAGCAGCGCTTTACCGCGCTTGATTTTGATTACCCCGAGGCCGGGGCCGAAGCCGCGATTGTGATGCGCGAGGGCGGGGTTGACAATACCACGGCGCTAAAGCTGGTTGATATCGCCCACAAGGCCCGCAACCTGAAGGGCCACGGCATTGACGAGGGCATTTCAACCCGTCTGCTGGTTTATGGCGCGCTGCTGATCAAGGGCGGGGTTGACCCTGTCGAGGCCTGCAAAATGGCGATGGTGCGGCCACTGTCGGATGATGCCGATATTCGCGCCACGCTTGATGCCGCCGTTGAAATGATCATCGGCTAAATGGAACCCGCGGCCCAAATCTGGCGCGACCGGCTGAAATGCAGCGTTTCAAAGATAGATGCGATCTTTGAAGACGCGCTTGAGCGCGCGCAAACGGTGATGGACGACAAGGCGATCACCGCATGGCTGGCGGGCACCGATGTGGTGTGCGCGCTGGGCCGCGGTATAGAGCTGCCGCTTTATTATCTTGATGAAATGCCCGAGGTGGTGAAACACGCGGATGCCGCGATACTGCCAGAGGTCGCCGATCTTTGCGCATACCTGTCCAAAGAGGCGGTGCGCGGCTCTATCGGGCCGTTTTTGGGCACCCTTGCCCAAGTGGCGCGGCGGCTTGATAACGCGGATCTGTTGCGCATATGGCTGCGGCTGATCCGCAAAATGGTCGCCGGGGCCAAAGACGGCACCGCCCCGCTTTTGGCCCGCGCCCCCTATCTTTTTGCCCAGCTTTCCCTGCCCGGCGTTCAGGCATGGGTTGAATACGGCATGCGGGTCTACCGCGATTACCCCCACCGCTTGCCCGATTATTTCAGCCTGCAAAGCGCTGATTCCAAGGCGATGCTGGTTAAACAACGCGCCGGCACCCTGTTTATGGATGCCGAGCGCCAGCTCAACATGTTTCAGCGCGCGTTTTTCAACGCGGCCGAGGATTTTCACCCCTATTCAGAGGCGTTCGAGACCGCCCGCAAGCCAAAGCCGCATTATGACCAGCAAGGCCTGCACATCCCCGATGTTTACGAGGATATCGGCACGGTTTCGGGCATGAAGCGTTATTACGCCCTGATCGCCCATATGCTGGCCCATAAACGCTGGACCACGCCGTTGCTGGCCGATAATTTCAGCGTGTTCCAGCATATCGCGATCGAGACCTTCGAGGATGCCCGTGTTGAACACCTCGCCATGCAAAAATACCCCGGTCTGCGGGCGCTTTGGCTGTCATTGCACCCCATCCCCAAACCCGGTGCCTGCCCCGAGGGCTGGGCCTGTATCCGCCATAGGTTGGCGATGCTTTCCTATGCCATGCTCAACCCCGACCACCGCTACACCGCGCCTTCCTTGCTGGCATATGCCGCGCTGTTTCGCGAGCGGATAGAGGCCAACCCGCATGACCCCAAACTGGCGGTTGATCTTGGCGTCAGCTGGCTGGCCAAGAATTTCGAGCATGATTTCCGCCAGCCCAATGTCTGGTTCGAGGATACCGAGGTCAGCTACCGCGATGACAACCGCTATCTGTGGATGTTTCTGGAAGAGGCCGAAGAGGAAGATGATTTTCACTCCGACCACGGCGCGCAAAAGCGCGAAGCGGATGAAGATGACGGGCTGTTGCCGCCGCGCTTTTACCCTGAATGGGATTACCAGTTGCAAAGCTATCGCCCCGATTGGGTGACGGTGTTCGAGCGCCTTGCCGAGCAGGGCAACGCGCGCGATATCGACGCGTTGCTGGAAAAGCACCAACGCCTGCTGAAGCAATTAAAAGCCATTGTTGATCTGCTAAAACCCCAGCAACGCAAGCGCGTGCGCTACCAGAACGAGGGCGACGATCTGGATATTGACGTCGCCATTCGCGCCGCGATCGATTACCGCATCGGCTCCACCCCCGATACCCGCATCATGCAAAGCCACGTTAAAGACGGGCGCGATATCGCGGTGCTGCTGCTGCTTGATCTGTCAGAATCGATCAATGATGTGCCCGCTGGCGCTGAAAGCACCGTCCTGCAACTCAGCCAGGAGGCGGCGGCGCTGCTGGCAAGCGCGGTCGAGGCGCTGGGCGACCCGCTGGCAATCGGCGGCTTTAGCTCCAACACCCGTAACGAAGTCAGCTATGCCCATTTCAAGGGTTTCAAGGAACCATGGGGCGAGGCGCCAAAAGCGCGGCTGGCGGGGATGAAAGCGGGCAATTCAACCCGCATGGGCGCGGCTTTGCGCCATGCGGGGGCCTATCTGGCCGACCGGCAAGAAGAAAAGCGCCTGTTGCTGGTGCTGACCGATGGTGAGCCCCACGATATTGATGTCGCCGACCCGAAGTATTTGCAAGACGACACCCATATCGCGGTGGGCGAGTTGGCCAGCAAAGGCGTGACCACCTATTGCATCAGCCTTGACCCCCATGCCGATGATTATGTGGCCGATATTTTCGGGCGCAACAATTTTACCGTGATTGACCGGGTCGAAAGCCTGCCCGAAAAGCTGCCGAAACTGTTCATGTCGCTGACCAAATAGCCGCTTCAGGCAAAGCGCAGCGACAGGTTTTTATTGACCTGCTCTAAAAACCGCGCGGCGGCCACCGGCAGGGTGCGACCGCGCAGATACCCCGCCACCAACACCCCCGCCGGCACCGCCCCAAGATCAAGCGGCACCGACACCAGCCGGTCGGCCGCCAGATCCGGCCGCAGGTTTATCGCCAGACTGAAGCTTAACGCCGCGCTGTCTTGTGACATTAACCGCAACAGATCAAGGCTGTTTGATTCAAGCGCCGGGGTCAGGCCAACCCCGACCCTTGCCGCCACCGCGTCGATCACCTGCCGGATGCCCTCTGGCTTTTTGGGTAGTAAAAGCGGGTAGTCAACGCAATCATAAATCCTCAGCTTCGTCTTTTTTGCCAGCGGGTGGTTGGCGGCCATGATCACAAAAACCGGTTGCGGGCCGGTATAAACGGTTTGCAGGCTGTTCAGGTGCATCGGTTCGAACACGATGGCAATATCGTTGCTGTTGTCATGCAATGAATTTTCGGCCTCGCCGCGCTCCAACAGGTCAACCCCGAAGGTCACCGCCGGAAATTCCGCCAGATGCGCCTTGATCAGCGCGGGCAAAAAATAGGCGACCATCTCGCGGGTGGTGGCGATATTGATATGCCCGGCGCGCATGCCTGAAAGATCGGCAATGCGCGAGCGCACCCGCGCCATATCCGCCAACTGGTCACGAATGTGCTTTAACAGAATCTCGCCGGCAATATTGGGGCGCAACCCCGCTGGGTGGCGCTCGAAAATCTCGACACCAAGCTCGGCCTCGACCCCCAATATGCGGCGGTTTAGCGCAGAAGGGGTTATCCCCAACTCCTCGGCGGCGCTGCGCAATGAGCCGGTTCTGGCGATTTTTTCAATGTATTTAAGCACTTGCTGGTGGCGCATCGGGGGGCCTTATAGAATTAGGTGTTGCGTTTGGCGTCATGAACAGGCTGGTTTTTAGCAATATACCGCAACATGCGCAAGCCGCACCACGCTGTCATAAAACTGTCGTGGAATCGCAATATTACCTTCTTTCAATCGAGATATTTCGGCCCTGTCCGGTGAATTTCTGCCTGACGTGACCTAATTTTTGGAGACATATTGTGAAACGCACATCTCTTGTTCTGGTGGCCATGCTGGCCGCCACCACCGCCTCGGCACAGGGGCAGATCCGCATCGTCGGCTCCTCTACCGTATTTCCGTTTTCAACCGCCGTGGCCGAGCAGTTTGGCCGCGTCACCGACTTTGCCACGCCGGTGGTTGAAAGCACCGGTTCGGGCGGCGGCATGAAGCTGTTTTGCGCCGGTGTTGGCGAAGACACCCCCGACATCACCAACGCCTCGCGCCGCATGAAGGCCAAAGAGTTTACCCTGTGTCAGGAAAACGGCGTTACCGATATTGTCGAAGCGGTGATCGGCTATGACGGTATTGTCATTGCCAACGCCATGGAAGGCCCCGAGTTTTCGCTGACCCGCGCCGAGCTCTGGACAGCCCTTGCCGCCGCCGGCCCGCTGCCGACCATGTGGAACGAGGTCGACCCCTCGTTGCCCGCCATCGCCATCGAGGTGCTGGGGCCGCCGCCAAGCTCGGGCACCCGTGATGCGTTTGAGGAGCTGGTGATGCAGAAAGCCTGCAAAGCCGCCGGTAACGAAAAAGCCTTTTGCAAGGCCGAAGGCAGCGAAATTCGCAGCGATGGTCCCTATGTGGAAGCGGGCGAAAACGACAACCTGATCGTGTCAAAGCTTGAGGCCAACCCCAACGCGCTGGGTATTTTCGGGTTCTCGTTTCTTGACCAGAACAGCGACGCCATCAAGGGTGCGCTGGTTGACGGGGTCGCGCCGACATTCGAGGCCATCGCCGATGGCAGCTATCCGGTATCGCGTTCGCTTTACTTTTACATCAAGGCCGCCCATGTCGGCGTCGTGCCCGGTATCGCCGAATATGCCGCCGAGTTCATGTCTGAAGCCGCTGCCGGTGAAGACGGGTATCTGGCCGACAAGGGGCTTATCCCGCTGCCTGCCGCCGATTTTGCCGCCATGGCCGCCTCGGTTAACGCGATGACCCTGATGACGGGTATCAAATAAATGCTGAGCCTTGCCGCCTTGCTGATAACGCTGATTGCCACCGGGTTTGCCCTGTTGGCGCAGCGCCGGGCGGCAGAGCTCGGGAGGGCGGATCTTTCTGCCCTCCATTCACGCCCTTCCTATCACGGGCTTTACATATTTTTGCGGGTCTGGCTGCTGGGGGTCGGGCTGCTTTTGGCGCTTGGCATTAGCACCGAGATCTATATCGAAACCGACCTCGCCACCCAAATCGCCAGCGCCCGCCCCGATGCGGCGGTGATCGAGGTCGATGTTATTCTGAACGACGCGATCGCTATTTCCAACGGCGCGGTGGCCTCTAAAACCGACCCGCTGCGGCAGGAATTTGCCGCGATTTACGCGCGCTATACCTCAACCGGTTTCTGGCTGGTCTCGCTGGTCTCGCTGGCGGCGGCGCTGCTGGTTGGCGGGCTGACCCTGCGGCTGGTATCGCTTGATTTTCGCGCCCGCAACCGCGCCGAGGCCATTATTACCCGCCTGCTATGGCTATGCGCCAGTGTGGCGGTGCTGACGACGATCGGCATTGTGCTGTCGCTGGTATTCGAGACCTTCAGCTTTATGCAACAGATCGGCTGGCGGGTTGACAAATTCTTGTTCGGCACCCGCTGGTCGCCACTTTCAGGGGTGCAAGACGGGGTGATGGACCCCGACAAGGTCGGCATTTTGCCGCTATTGGCGGGCACGTTCATGATCTCGGTGATCGCGATGATCGTGGCGGTGCCGATCGGGCTGTTCGCGGCGGTGTATTTTTCTGATTTCGCCAGCAAGCGGGTGCGGGCATGGGCCAAACCGATGATGGAGGTGCTGGCCGGCATCCCGACCGTGGTTTACGGGTTTTTTGCCGCCATCACCGTCGCCCCGTTTTTGCGCCAAAGCGGCGAGGCTTTCGGGGTGACCATTGCCTCTGAAAGCGCGCTGGCGGCGGGGATCGTGATCGGGATCATGGTGATTCCGATGATATCCTCGTTGGCGGATGACGTGATAAACGCGGTGCCCCAAAGCCTGCGCGATGGCTCATACGGGTTGGGGGCAACCAAGGCCGAGACCATCCGGCTGGTGGTGCTGCCCGCCGCCTTGCCGGGGATCGTGTCGGCGATATTGCTGGGCACATCGCGCGCGGTGGGCGAAACCATGGTGGTGGTGATGGCGGCGGGGCAGGGCGCCAACCTGACCGCCAACCCGCTAGAGGCGGTAACCACCGTCACCGTGCAGATCGTAATGCTGTTTACCGGCGATACCGAGGCCGCCACCGCCGCCGGCCCGGCGTTTTCGCTGGCTTTCGCGCTGTTTTGCCTGACCCTGCTGCTGAACATGGTGGCGATGCGGTTTGTCAACAAATACCGTGAAAAATATGTTTAGGAGCCGCTGATATGGTCAAAATGTCTGACCTTTCCAAAATGCACAAATCGCCGGCATCCGCGCGGCGGCTAAAAAAGCGCAAGGCGGCCGAGCGACGGTTGCGGGCGTACGGCGTGGCGGCGATCTCGCTGGCGGGGCTGGCGCTGGTGGTGCTGCTGTGGTCGGTATTTGGCAAGGCCGGCGGCGCGGTGCGCGAACATTATTTGCGCCTGCCGGTGCTGCTCGAGGCCAGCGTGATAGACCCCGACGCCACCGGCGACCCTGCCGTGATAAGGCGGGCGAATTTTGGCGGTGTGGCCAAGGACATGCTGAAAGCCGCCTTCCCCTATGTGCGCTCGCGCGGCGATAAAAAGCAGCTTTACGATATTATCTCGGTCGGCGCGGCCTATCAACTGCGCGAGCTGGTCATGGCCGACCCCGCCCTGATCGGGCAGGAAATTCCGTTCAACTTTCTGGCCTCGGATATTGCCGATCTGTATTTCAAGGGCAGCTACGGCACGCTGGAACCCCAACCGCGCCGCGGGGTTTTGCAGCTTGAAAACGGCCGCAAAACCGTGCGGGTGCAATCATCTGCCGCCGATTTCGCGCCGCTGCTGGTGGCCGTGCGCACCAACCTGCGCGCCGCCGCCACCCGCCTGAGCGTGCGCGCAAACCTGCAAGAGGCCGGCCGCCTGGCCTTTGCCCAAAGCAACCCCGCCGAGGCCGCCCTGCGCGCCACCGAGCGCGACCGGCTAAACGCCGAAGCCGCGACGCTGGTCGCCAGGGCCAATGACCCCGCCGCCGAGCTGAAGCTTGATAAACGCGCGCCCTCGGTGCTGATAAGGGTCGGGGAAAGCTGGATAAAAATGACCAGCCTGTCGCCCACGGGGGGCGCGGGCAAGGTGATTGGCGTGCTGGCAGACGGCGCGGTTGGCGATTGGGAGTTGCTGGTAAACCCGTTGCCGGAACAGGCGCGCAAAGTGTCTGATTTGCAAATTGCATTGCTGGAAAACCTGCGCAGTGACGGCG
>CAYWXQ010000002.1:8900-12961 GCA_964462475.1 uncultured Rhodobacterales bacterium
CGCAAAGTGTCTGATTTGCAAATTGCATTGCTGGAAAACCTGCGCAGTGACGGCGCGGTTGTCAACACCTTCAACCGGCATTTCTTTAACGCCAGTGATAGCCGCGAGCCCGAGCTGGCGGGGATAAAAGGCGCATTGGTTGGCTCTATCCTGACCATGCTGGTTACGATTGTGCTGGCCTTTCCGATCGGGGTGTTTTCGGCGATTTATCTTGAGGAGTTCGCCCCGAAAAACCGGCTGACGCGGTTTATCGAGATCAATATCAACAATCTTGCGGCGGTGCCGTCTATTGTGTTTGGCCTGCTGGGGCTGGCGGTGTTTATCGGCTTTGTCGGCGTGCCGCGCTCGGCACCGTTGGCGGGGGGAATCGTGCTGGCGATCATGACCTTGCCGGTGATTATCATTGCAGCGCGGGCCTCGATAGCCGCGGTGCCGCCCTCTATTCGCGATGCGGCGCTGGCGCTGGGGGCGTCAAAAGTGCAAACCGCGTTTCACCATGTGCTGCCGCTGGCGATGCCCGGTATTATGACCGGCACCATTTTGGGCATGGCCCGCGCGCTGGGCGAAACGGCGCCGCTGATCATGATTGGCATGGTGGCGTTTATTGTCGATGTGCCGGGCAGCATTACCGATAGCGCCACCGCGCTGCCGGTGCAAATATACCGCTGGTCGGATTTCCCCGAGCGCGCGTTCGAGGCCCGCACCGCCGCCGCCATCGTGGTGCTGCTGGGGTTTTTGCTGGTGATGAACGCGCTGGCGGTAATATTACGCAAACGCTTTGAGCGGCGCTGGTAGCAAAGCGCACGGAATCAAAGTTTGAATTCGAAATTCGTGCAGCAGGTAGATGGCCAGGATATAGACGGAACGGGATATGGAAATGAATACTGAAAAAGTGAAATTCGCCACCAGCAATGTGGATGTTTTTTACGGCAAGAACCACGCGATCAAGGACGTGTCGCTGGATATTCTTGATAAGACGGTCACCGCGCTGATCGGCCCTTCGGGCTGTGGCAAGTCAACCTATCTGCGGTGCCTGAACCGGATGAACGACACCATCGATATTTGCCGCGTTACCGGTGATTTGCTGCTGGATGGCGAGGACATTTACGCCAAATCGGTTGACCCTGTGCTGCTGCGCGCCCGGGTCGGGATGGTGTTTCAAAAACCCAACCCGTTTCCGAAATCGATCTATGACAACGTTGCCTATGGGCCAAAAATTCACGGGCTGGTCGCCAATAAAACCGACCTTGACGAGGTGGTCGAGCTTTCCCTGCGCCGCGCCGCGCTTTGGAACGAATCAAAAGACCGCCTGCACGAGCCCGGCACCAGCCTGTCGGGCGGGCAGCAGCAGCGCCTGTGCATCGCGCGCGCCGTTGCCACCGCCCCCGAAGTGCTGTTGATGGACGAACCGGCCTCGGCGCTAGACCCGATTGCCACCGCCCAGATCGAGGAGCTGATCCACGAGTTGCGATCGGAATTCTCGGTGGTGATCGTGACCCACTCTATGCAGCAAGCCGCGCGGGTGTCACAAAAAACCGCTTTTTTTCACCTGGGGGATATGGTCGAATATGATGATACCGACACGATATTCACCAACCCGCGCGACCAGCGCACCCAGGATTACATTACCGGACGCTTTGGATAGGAGCCAGCCATGACCACAGGACGCCACATCGTTTCGGCCTTTGACAGTGACCTTAAAGACATCCAGCGGATGATAAGCGAAATGGGTGCCATCGCCGGTGACATTCTGGCGCTGGCGCTGAAGGCGCTGAAAAAACGCGACCCCGCCAAGGCGGCGCAAGCGATCGAGATGGATAAACGCCTTGATGCGCTGGAGCTAGAGCTGGAAGAGGCCGCCACCCGGGTGATCGCCCTGCGTCAGCCGATGGCCAGTGATTTGCGAGTGCTGATTTCGGCGATCAAAATGGCCTCGACGCTGGAGCGGATCGGCGATCTGGGCAAAAACATCGCCCGCCGCGCCATTCCGCTGGCCAATGAAAAGCCGATCAAAATAACCACCTCGGTGTTGCAAATGGGCAAGGCGACCAAGGCGCAATTGCGCGATATCATGGCGGCGCAAGCGGCAGGCAACGCCGAAGACGCGGTTGAAATATGGGAAAACGACGCCGATCTCGACGACATGTATAACGCGGTTTTCCGCGAGGTCGTGACTTATATGATGGAGGACCCGCGGGTAATCACCCTTGGGTCGCAACTGTTATTCGTGGCCAAAAACCTTGAGCGTATCGGCGACCACACCACCCATATTTCAGAGATGATCTATTATGTCGCCAAGGGCGAACCGCTGGGCGATGACCGCCCCAAAGGCACCCCCGCGGGGCTTGACAGCGGCGCGCGCGACTAGCGCAGTTTACAGGTTGAACTGCCGGTGGATAAACTGCAACGCCAGTTGCAACCCGTCGGGCGCAATGCCGTGACCTGTGCCTTTTGATATATGGGTAAAGGTTTCAAACCCGGCCTTGGTCAGCGCATCGGCGGCCTCGGGCAGCGAGCTTGGCGGTACAACCTCGTCGGCGTCGCCATGGATCAGCAACACCGGAAAGGTGCTTTGCTTTTCGGCTTCCAGCGCTTCGGGGGCCAGCAAACGCCCCGAAAACCCCACCACTCCGGCCAGCGGATCAGGGCGGCGCGGCGCGATATGCAGCGCCATCATCGTGCCTTGCGAGAACCCGACCAGCATGGTGTGGGCGGCATCCAGCCCCTCGGCGGCCATGGTTTCATCCAGCCAGTCGTCAAGCAGGGTTACGGCGGTGGCCATGCCCTCGGCGGCCACGGCCTCGCTAGAGCCATCAAGCCACGGGATCGGAAACCACTGATACCCCATCGCATTTTCGGTGCAGCGTTGCGGGGCGTTCGGGGCATGAAACACCGTATCGGGCAGGTGGTCGGCCAGCGGGTCGGCCAGCCCGATCAGGTCGTTGCCATCGGCACCATAGCCGTGCAGAAACACCACCATAAATTTGGTGTTGCCCGATTTTGCCGCGCGGCGCGGCCCGCTTAGTTCAGCCATTCAGCCTATTCCTTCTCTATTTTTGATAACGTGATAATAAGCCCAAAGCAGGCGCGCCGCAACCGCCCGCCACGGGGCCCAGTTTTCGGCCATTTGCCGCAGCTCTTTGTCTTTTGGGCGGGTTTCAAGGCCAAACAATACCTTGGCGGATTCTTGCAACGCCAGATCACCGGCGGCAAAAACATCGGCGCGGCCAAGGCTGAACATGGCGTAAATCTCGGCGCTCCAAACCCCGATCCCCTTTACGGCGGTCAACGCATGCACCACCTTGTCGGCGCGCTGGCGGCGCAAGGCTGCAAAATCAATGCCAGCTTCGGCCAGCGCCTTGGCATAACCCGCCTTTTGCCGCGACAGCCCGAGCGCGCGTAAATCTTCCACGCTCAAAACCATAATCCGCTCTGCGCCTGTTGCCGCTGCCGCCTCCAGCTTGGCCCAGACCCCGCGCGCCGCCGCCACCGATATCTGTTGGGAGACAATCGCCGAAAGCAGCGCTTCGAACCCGTCATCGCGCAGCCGCAGCGGCAGCGGGCCGGTCAGGGCCAGCGCATGGGAAAAACGCGGCTCGCGCGCCGCCAGCCATGCCGCACCGGTGGCGATATCGGCCTCGTGCCTGATTACCTGTTCGTCCATCATTACCCCCGTGCTATGCCAGCCCGCAACCAGCATGACATATTTGTGCACAGATACAATCGCCAAAGCGGGGCAAACCGTGTAGCGTCGCCGCCAGCCAAGCAACCCACAGGAGCCCCCGATGCAAGCCGCCTATATTACCGCTTACGGCGGAACCGATAAAATAACGATCGGCAGCCAGCCAAAACCCGTGCCCAAAGCGGGCGAGGTGTTGGTTGAAATGAAAGCCGCCAGTGTGAACCCGATTGACTGGAAAATCATGAAGGGCGATTTGAAGCCGCTGTCAAAACCGCCGTTTCCGATTATTCTGGGCAGTGATGGCGCGGGGGTCGTGGCGGCACTTGGCGCAGGGGTCAGCGGTTTTGCCATTGGCGACGCGGTGTTTTTTCGCTGCCCC
>CAYWXQ010000002.1:13061-19732 GCA_964462475.1 uncultured Rhodobacterales bacterium
CTGAGCGCGCTCGGGGCCGACCAGATTATAGATTACCACACAACGCAGGTAGAGGACGTGCTGGACGGGGTTGATATTGTGCTTGATACCCTTGGGCCATCAGTGCGCGAGGCGTCATATAAAACCCTGAAAAAGGGTGGCGTGCTGGTCACGGTCGAGGGCATTCCTGCCCCTAAAGCCGTGGCGGCGCTGGGGGCGAACCCGCTGATCAGGTTAGTGGCGCGGCTGAACCAATGGCGCAACCGGCGGCAGGCGGCGGGGCATGGCGCGCGGTTTGAATATCTCTGGATGCAATCCAGCGGCGCAGAGCTTGCGCAGATCGCTGCGTTGATCGAGGCGGGCAAGATCGAGGCGGTGATTGATTCGACCTTTCCCCTGGCGCAGGTGCAACAGGCGTTTGCGCGCAGCATGACCGGCCGCGCGGGGGGCAAAATCATCATCACTATCGATTAGACCTTGCAGGTTTACCGATTGTCGCACCCCTGTGCTTTGCCTATGGCCATTCGCCATACACAGGCATACAAAAACCGGCATGACACATGTAATTGACGATTCACTGGCCAAACGAAACCTTGTGGTGCTGATCGCCGCACAGGCGATTTTGGGTGCCCAGATGGGTATTATCTTTATTCTGGGCGGCTTGGCGGGGCAGTTTTTGTCGCCCAACCCGTGCCTTGCGACGCTACCGATCTCGCTGATCATCCTTGGCTCTATGCTGACCGCGCCGGTGATGGCCACGGTGATGCAGAAATACGGGCGGCGCAGGGGGTTTATGCTGGGGGTTTTCGCGGGCGGGGTTAGCGCCGCACTTCAGGCCTATGCGCTTTATATCCAGTCGTTCGAGCTGTTTTTGGTTGGTGGGTTTTTAACCGGTATCTATATGTCGGCGCAGGGGTTTTACCGCTTTGCCGCCACTGATACCGCCTCGGCTGATTTTGCGCCCAAGGCGATTTCGTGGGTGATGGCGGGGGGGCTGCTGGCGGCCATTATCGGCCCGCAAATGGTTAAGCTAACGCAAGACGCGGTGCCCAATGTGCCCTATGCGGGGGCGTATCTGGCGGTGATCGGGATCAATATTATCGGTGTATTTTTGTTTATGGCACTTAAAATTCCAAAACCGGCCCCGGCAGTTGCCGGTCGGCCTGCGGGGCGCTCTATTGGCCAGTTGCTGCGCACCCCGCAAATCGCGGTGGCGATGATCAGCGCCATGGTGGCCTATTCGTTGATGACCCTGGTCATGACCTCGACCCCGCTGGCGGTGGTTGGCACTAATCACAGCATGAACGATGCCGCCGATGTTGTGTCGGCGCATGTGTTGGCGATGTATGTGCCGTCGTTTTTCACCGGTTACCTGATCAATTGGTTCGGGGTGCGCAAAATTATTGCCGTCGGGCTGGTAATACTGGCGGCGGCGGGGCTGATTGCGCTGAGCGGGGTGTCGTTGATGAACTTTTACGGCACGCTTATATTGCTGGGCATCGGCTGGAATTTCGGCTTTATCGGCGGCACGACCATGCTGGCTGAATCCCACAGCCCCGAAGAGCGCGGGCGGGTGCAGGGGCTGAACGACTTTATGGTGTTTGGTATGGTCACGCTGGCCTCGCTTAGCTCTGGCGGGTTGATGAACTGTTCGGGTGGCAGTGCCGAGCAGGGCTGGCAGGCGGTGAACCTGGCGATGCTGCCGCTGTTGGCACTGGCGGGCGGGGCGCTGGTATGGTTTGCGATCAGCGGCAAGCACAGGGCCAAGGTTTGAGCGGGGCTGCCTTTGGCTCAGGGAGGGCTACGCCCCCCGTCGCCAAAGGCACGGTTTTCAGCAAAGCTGAAAACACGGGTTGCCGCCGGCGGTGGCCTCGGCTGCGCCTCGGCGGTTAGTGCCGCGTGGTTGATTTTTACCCTGAAGCGCTGATACTTGGCGGGCAGCGGCAGGGGTTAAGGGAGAACACTATGATCTATACCCATAATTTGCGGGTTTATTACGAAGACACCGACATGGCGGGCATTGTTTATTATGCCAATTACCTGAAATTTGCCGAGCGCGGGCGCTCTGACGCGGTGCGCGATATGGGCATTGACCAGAACGCCATGAAGGCGGATGGTTATGTTTTTGCGGTTAAAAGCGTGACCGCAACCTACCACAAACCGGCGATTTTCGGTGATGCGCTGCGGGTCGAGACCGAGAGCAGCAAGATCGGCGGTGCCTCGCTTGAGATGACCCAGCGGGTTTTGCGTGGCGACACGCTGATTTTTAGCGCGATGTTTCGGGTGGCGTGTATGGATATGGCGGGCAGGGCGGCGCGGTTTCCGGCGGATATTCGCCAGAAGTTACAGCACTCTTTGCCATAATGGCGGATTTACTGGACTGTTGCGGCGATTTTGGGCAAAACGGAAACAGGCAACCCATAATCGCACCGGAAGACACATTTCGGGCGGGCATAACAAGCGAGCAGAAACATGGAAACAGATGCATTGGCGGCTGCGCAGCAGATCGATTTTTCGATCATTGCGCTTTTTGCGCGGGCGACGATCACGGTTAAGCTGGTGATGCTGCTGCTGCTGTTGGCCTCGTTTTGGTCGTGGTCGATCATCATCCAGAAATTTATCAACTACCGTAAGTCGCGGCGTGAAAATTCGAGTTTCGAGGAGATGTTCTGGTCAGGCCAGCCGCTGGACGAACTTTATGAGCGTTTGGGCGAAAACCCCTCATCCGCCCCTGAAAAGGTGTTTGTGGCCGGTATGGCCGAGTGGCGGCGCTCGCACCGCTCTGATGGCGGGCTGATCGCGGGGGCGCAGGCGCGCATAGACCGCGCCATGAATGTGGCACTGGGCCGCGTGGCTGACGAGCTTAACAAAGGCCTGATCGTGTTGGCGACCACGGGGGCGATTGCGCCGTTTGTCGGGCTGTTTGGCACGGTTTGGGGCATAATGAACGCGTTCAAGGAAATCGCCAACCAGCAAAGCACCAATCTTGCGGTCGTGGCCCCGGGCATTGCCGAGGCGCTTTTGGCCACCGCACTTGGCCTGCTGGCGGCCATTCCGGCGGTTATTTTTTATAACAAGCTTTCGGGTGACGCCGACCGGTTGACCGCCGAGCAAGAGGTGTTCGCCGACGAGTTTTCGATGATCCTGTCGCGCCAGTTGGACCGGAGCGAGTAAATGGCGGGCGGCATCATTTCGCGCGCCAGCCGGTCGGGCACGGGGCGGGTGCGCCGGGCGCCACGCCGCGCCATGGCTGAAATAAACGTCACCCCGTTTGTCGATGTCATGCTGGTGTTGTTGATCGTGTTCATGGTCGCCGCACCGATGCTGACCGTGGGTGTGCCGCTAGAGCTGCCCAAAACGGCCGCCAGCGCCCTGCCGTCTGAATCCGAGGCGCCGCTTACTATTTCGCTGACCGCCGCCGGGGCTGTGATGATACAGGATACCGAGGTGCCGATGGCCGATCTGGTGCCCAAGCTGCGCGCCATTGCTGCCGAGCGCAGCTCTGACAAGGTGTTTTTGCGCGCCGACGGGGCGATCCCCTATAACACGGTAATGCAGGTCATGGGCGCGCTCAACGCTGGCGGTTTTGCCAATATCGGGCTGGTTACCGATGTTGGCGGCCCAACCCTGACCGGCGAGTAACGTGCCATGCAGGTGGGCACCATCATATCTGGCGGCGCCCATGCAGCGCTGATTGTGGCTGCCATGCTCGGTGGGCTGGACTGGTGGCAAAATACCCTGCCCGCGCCGCGCATCACCAAAGTCACGCTGGTGCGCGCCGCCGAGCTTGATGTGCAAAGTTCAAGCGCGCCGGCCCTGCCGATGTCTGAGATCGCCCAGATCGCCCAACCCGAAATCAGCGCCGACAGCGTTGATACCCCGAGCGCTGAAACCGCCCCCACCCTGACCAAGCCCGGCCAGACCGCGCCACCAGATGCCGCCGATACCGGCCCTGATTTAAGCGCGTTATTGCCGCCCGTCCAACCCGATGTGGCTGTCACCGCCCCCACAGTTCAGCCCGCCGACCCCCATGCCGAGGCAACCCCCGACATCACCCGCCCGCCGCTAGACGGCAACGAGCTGAACGCGCCCACATCCATGAGCGCCCCGCCGCCGCCGCGCAACGCCCCGCGCATTGATACCAGCGCCGCCGCCAAGCCGCCTGAAAACGCTCAAACCAGCGCCCAAACCACCCCCGAGGTCAGCAACACCCCCGCCGATCAGGTGCAGCCCACCCCGCAACAAGCCGCCGCGCCGCCTGAATCAAGCACCGCGATCACCCCCGAGGGGCAGCGCGATGTGGCGATCTCGGCCTATGCGCCCAAGTCGGCGGTGCGCCCGCCACGGCGCGGGGCACAACCCCCCGGTTTGCAAGACCAGATTGATGCCGCGGTTGTTGCATCCCCTCAATCAACCGCCCAGCCTGCCCAAGCCGCCACACAGGTCGCGCCAGCAGTGCAAGCCGAGCTTTCGGGGCCTGAAAAATCGGCGATTGGTGATGTGGTTTCGCCGATGTGGAACAAGGGCAACATTATCGGGCAGGAGAATTTTGAGCAATATGTGGTGCGGATCACGGTCGAGGTCAGCGCCACTGGCACGATTGAAAGCGTGGCCCCGCTAGAGCCAGCAAACCCCGCCGGATTGTTCGATGTTGCCTATCAGGCGGCGCGGCGGGCGGTTTACAGGGCAGGCGAAATTCCGCTTCCTGCGGGCAAATTTCCGAACGGTGTGCGGCTGGTCTTGCGTTTTGACCCCGCTTCGGGCGAAATAGGATTTAATTAAGGGATAGTGAAGATGAACCATTTGAAATACTTGCTTGCTGTGATGTTGCTGGCCGTGGCCGGTCTGGCCAGCGCCCAAGACCGCCCGACCATCGAGATCGACATCAATGGCGGGGTGATCGAGCCGATTCCGGTCGCGGTGCCCGATTTTATCGCCGAAACCCCGGGGGCGCGGCGGCTGGGGGGCGATATTGCCTCGGTCATTATGGCCGATCTTGCCAGCACCGGCCTGTTTCGCGAGATCCCCGGCACGGCCTTTATTGGCTCGGTGACCAATTTTAACGCCAACCCGGTGTTTTCTGACTGGAGCGTGGTAAACGCGCAGGTCTTGGTCACCGGCGCGGTCAGCACCGGCGCTGACGGCCGCATTGTGGTCAAGTTCCGGCTGTTTGATGTGTTTGCCCAAACCCCGATCGGGGACGGGGTGCAATATGCCGGCACGCAGGATAGTTGGCGGCGCATGGCCCACAAGGTTGCCGACACCATCTATAGCCGCATCACCGGCGAGGCCGGTTATTTTGACAGCCAGATCGTGTTTGTTTCGGAAACCGGCCCCAAAAACGACCGCCGCAAACGGCTGGCGCTAATGGATTATGACGGCGCCAACCTGCAATACCTGACCGATGACAGTTCAATCGTGCTGGCCCCGCGCTTTGCCCCCAACACCCGCGAGATCATCTATACCAGTTATGAAGGCGGGCTGCCGCAGGTGTTTTTGCTGGATCGCGAAACCGGCCAGCGCTCGAAACTGCTGGAAAACGCTACCAACATGGCCACCGCACCGCGTTTTTCGCCCGATGGCACCAAGGTGGTGATGTCGATCATCGAAGGCACCAATACCGACATTTACGAGGTTGATCTAGGCACCCGCACCCGCACGCGGCTTACGAACTCGGGCAGTATTGATACCACACCCAGCTATTCGCCCGATGGCAGCCAGATCGTGTTTGCGTCTGACCGTGGCGGCTCGCAGCAGCTATATGTGATGCCGGCGGGCGGGGGGCAGGCAACGCGCATCAGCTCGGGCGGCGGGTCTTATGGCACGCCGGTATGGTCGCCGCGTGGCGATATGATAGCCTTTACCAAAATCAAGAGCGGGCGGTTTCATATCGGGGTCATGCGGGTTGATGGTTCGCGCGAAAACCTGCTGACCGCGTCGTTCATTGACGAGGCCCCTACATGGTCACCCAATGGCCGCGTGTTGATGTTTTTTCGGGAAACCGCCGGTGCCAACGGCGCCCCGCAAATTTATTCGGTTGATCTGACGGGGCGCAACCTGCGCCGTGTTGATACGCCGAGCTTCGCCTCTGATCCCGACTGGTCCGGGGTATTGCGCTAATAAGCCCGCAAGGGAAAACAAAGCGAAAGGATAGTAAAATGAGATTGGTTAAA
Source organism: uncultured Rhodobacterales bacterium (assembly GCA_964462475.1). Taxonomy (GTDB): domain Bacteria; phylum Pseudomonadota; class Alphaproteobacteria; order Rhodobacterales; family Rhodobacteraceae; genus UBA3077. The sequence goes on from CAYWXQ010000002.1 coordinate 19,214, forward strand.
ACAGGCTTGATGCTGGCGGCGCTGATGGCGCTGGGCGCATGTGAAGGCAGCAATATTTTTGGCGGCGGCAATAGCGCGGGGCAAGCGCCGGTCGGCAGTATCGAGGAAAGCTCGTTGCAGTATTTTGCCTCCCGGATCGGGGACCGCGTGCTGTTTGCGGTTAATCAGGATACGTTAAGCGAGGCAGCCAAGCAGATACTGGATGCGCAGGTCGCGTGGCTGAACAAATACCCCATGCGCACAGTGGTGATCGAGGGCCACGCCGACGAACAGGGCACCCGCGAATACAACCTGTCGCTGGGGGCGCGGCGCGCGGCGGCGGTGCGTAACTATATGGTGGCGGCGGGCCTGCTTGAAACCCGGCTGTCGATCATCTCATACGGTAAGGAACGCCCGCTGGCAGTATGCTCGAACGAGAGCTGCTGGTCCCAAAACCGCCGCGCGGTAACGGTGGTGGCTGGCGGGCTGGGTAACGCATAAACAGGTGGTCCAGGGCTGCAAACGGTGGCTGCAAACGGT
>CAYWXQ010000002.1:19832-34578 GCA_964462475.1 uncultured Rhodobacterales bacterium
GGCTGCAAACGGTGGCTGCAAACGGTTAGGCCCCCAAAAAGGCTAGACACCCAAGAAGGTTAGGATAGGCGCATGTTAAAATGGTTTTATAGTGTGGTTCTGGCGGCGACCCTTTCGGTGGCCCTTTTGGTGGGGCCGGTGGCGGCACAAACACTGACGCTGGCGGATATCCGCGGCGATCTGTCAATTCTAAGCCAACAGCTGGAGGCCCTGCGCGAAGAGCTGAGCCCCACCGGCAATACCGGCCTTAGCCCCCGCGACGCCGCTAGCATTCTGGTGCAGGTTGGCGAGGTTCGGGCCGATCTGGAGCAGGCCATCGGTCGGGTGCAGGCGCTTGAAATCAAGGTGCAGAAGGTGGTTGATGACGGCACAACCCGTATCGGCGATATAGAGTTTCGCCTGACCGAGCTGGAGGGCGGCGACCCGACATTGCTGGGCACCCCGGCCCCCTTGGGCGGGGTTGAAGCCGAAAGCGACGTGCTGACAATCGAGCGGCAGGCGTTCAACGCCGCCAAAAAGGCACTGGCTGATGGCGATGGCGGCAAGGCCGCCGCGCTTTTGACCAGTTTTTTGAACAACTTTCCCGATGGGCCGCTCACATCCGAGGCGCGCTATTTACAGGGGCAGGGGCTGGCGATGACCGGTGACTTTCAAAATGCGGCGCGCTCGTATTTAAGCGGCTTCAGCGGCGCGCCCGATAGCGCGTTTGCACCGCTGTCGCTGTTTGGCCTGTCCAAAAGCCTTTATGAGCTGGGGCAGGGCGAACAAGCCTGCCTGACACTGGCCGAGATCAACATCCGCTATGCCAATATCGACGATACGCTGGCGCGCGACATTGTCGAGCAACGCGGGGCGATGGCCTGCCCGTGATCACGCTTGGCCCGCTGCCCGAGGCGCCGCTGGGGGTGGCGGTATCCGGCGGCGGTGATTCCGTGGCACTGCTGATGCTGCTACACCGCGCCGGTCACACCGTGCGCGTTGCCACGGTTGACCACGGCCTGCGCCCCGAGGCGGCAGAGGAGGCGGCGGGCGTGGCGCGGCTATGCGCTGGTCTTGGCCTGCCGCACGCGGTTTTACATTGGCAGCATGATACTCTGCGCGGCAACCTGCAACAAGCGGCGCGCGCGGCGCGGTTGCGGCTGCTGGCGGCATGGGCACGGGGCCACGGGCTGCGCGATATTGTGCTGGGCCACACGCTGGATGATCAGGCCGAAACCGTGCTGATGCGGCTGGCGCGCGGCTCGGGCGTTGACGGTTTGGCGGGGATGGCGGCCCTGCGCCGCGCTGACGGGCTGTGCTGGCACCGGCCGCTTTTGGGCGCCAGGCGCGCTGATTTGCGGGTTTTTTTGCAAAAAAACAACATAAGCTGGGTTGATGACCCCAGCAATGACGACCTGCGCTATGACCGCGTAAAGGCCCGCCGCGCGCTTGACCTGCTGCGGCCATTGGGGCTGGATGCACCGCGTCTGGCAACCACCGCCAGCCATATGCGCCGCGCCCGTCAGGCGCTTGAAAGCGGCATGCAGGTGCTGGCACAGGCTTGCACAGAAATCACCGATGCGGGCGAGGTGCAAATAACGCTAAAGGGCTTTGCCGCCGCCGCACCGGAACTGCAATTGCGCCTGCTGGCCGCCGCGCTGGGCTGGGTGGCGGGGGCTGATTACCGCCCCCGGTTCAGCGCGCTTGACGCGCTGCTGGCCGCCTGCCTGCGCGGCGGTGATTTTGGTAAAACCCTGCACGGCTGCGCGATTTCGCGACGCAAAAACACCATCGCGATCAACCGCGAGCTTGCCGCCACCCCGCCGCCCGCGCCGGTTGGCCCCCGCTGGGACGGGCGCTGGGAAATTGCCGCGCCACCCGCTGAAAACCACACAATTAGGGCTTTGGGCGAAGATGGGTTACAGTATTGCCAGCAATGGCGCGATTCGGGGCATAGCCGGGCTTCGCTGCTGGCCAGCCCGTCTTTTTGGCTTGGGGGGCGGTTACTGGCCGCCCCTTTGGCACAATTTGGTCATAATTACAGGGTAAAGCTTGCAGCAGATGCAAAAGGTTTTTATGACGCGTTGAACCGGGGTAAAAAAACCCTATTTAATAGCGGGAATGACACTGTCTGATCACCCGAGAAGGAGAATCGACTTGGGCAATACTAAAAATCTCGCGTTCTGGCTGGTCCTTTTGGTCCTGATGATTGCGCTTTACAATATTTTCAGCTCTGGCATGGCACCCGATGGCGGCCAGCAGGTGCAATATTCAGAGTTTCTGACCCAGGTCGAAAATGGCAAGGTGACCTCTGTCAGCCTCGACGGCGAAAACGTGGCCTATCAGACCAGCACCGGCACGTTCAAAACCATCCAGCCTGCTGGCACCAACGATATCCTGATCCCGCTGTTGCAGGAAAACAACGTTAACTTCCTTGCCAAGGCGCAAGAGCAATCTACGCTGTCAGCAATCATCATCAGCTTTTTGCCGTTTATTTTGCTGATCGGGGTATGGATATTCTTTATGAACAAAATGCAGGGCGGCGGTAAGGGCGGGGCGATGAGCTTTGGCAAATCGCGCGCCAAAATGCTGACCGAGCGTTCCGGTAAAGTGACCTTTCAGGATGTGGCCGGCATTGACGAGGCCAAAGAAGAGCTTGAAGAGATTGTCGAATTTCTGCAAGACCCGCAGAAATTCAGCCGCCTTGGTGGCAAAATCCCCAAAGGGGCGCTGCTGGTTGGCCCGCCGGGCACCGGTAAAACCCTGTTGGCCCGGGCAATTGCCGGTGAGGCCGGTGTGCCTTTCTTTGCGATCTCGGGTTCTGATTTTGTAGAAATGTTTGTCGGTGTTGGCGCATCGCGTGTGCGTGATATGTTTGAACAGGCCAAGAAAAACGCGCCCTGCATTGTGTTTATTGACGAAATCGACGCCGTTGGCCGCCAGCGCGGTTCGGGCGTGGGCGGCGGTAATGACGAGCGCGAACAGACCTTGAACCAGCTTTTGGTTGAAATGGACGGGTTTGAAAGCAACGAAGGGGTTATTCTTTTGGCCGCGACCAACCGCGCCGATGTGCTTGATAAAGCCCTGCTGCGCCCCGGTCGTTTTGACCGCCAGATCCATGTGCCGCTGCCCGATATCAATGGCCGCAAGAAAATTCTGGATATCCACTCGCGCAAAATCCCGCTTGGCCCCGATGTTGATTTGCGGATCATTGCGCGCGGCACGCCCGGGTTTTCGGGGGCTGACCTTGCCAATCTGGTCAACGAGGCCGCACTGACGGCGGCGCGCACCGGCAAGCGTTTTGTCACCATGGAGGACTTCGAGTTCGCCAAAGACAAGGTGATGATGGGGTCCGAGCGCCGCAGCATGGTCTTGACCGAAGAGCAAAAAGAGATGACCGCCTATCATGAAAGCGGCCATGCGATTGTCGGCATCAAACTGCCCAAATGCGACCCTGTTTACAAGGCGACCATCATTCCGCGTGGCGGCGCTTTGGGCATGGTGATGAGCCTGCCTGAAATGGACCAGCTCAACTATTTCAAGGATCAGGTCGAGCAGAAAATCGCGATGGCGATGGCGGGCAAAGCGGCTGAAATCTTTAAATACGGCGCGCATCGGGTGTCAAACGGCCCGTCGGGCGACATTCAGCAAGCCAGTGCTCTGGCGCGGGCCATGGTGCTGCGCTGGGGGATGTCCGACGTGGTTGGCAACATTGATTATCAGGCCGCGCACGAGGGCTATTCCGGCAATGGGGCTGGCGGGTTGTCGATCTCGGAAGCCACGCAAGAGCTGATCGAGACCGAAGTGAAGCGGCTAATTGATGAGGGCTACAAAATCGCGCGACAAATCATCGAAGACAATGATGACGAGTTCGAGCGGCTGGCGCAGGGTTTGCTGGAATATGAAACCCTGACCGGTGACGAGATCAAGCGGGTGATGCGCGGCGAACCGCCGCTGAAATCTGACGATGGCGATGGTGGTAGCCCCGCTGGAGGCAAAGGTGATTCGGTTTCGGCCATTCCCAAAGCCGCGAAAAAGCCCAAGGGTGATGGCGGCATGGAACCACAGCCGCAGGGCTAGGCCATGACCAACACGCAAAGCTGGAATCCCGGGGCCTATGCAAGGTTCCGGGATTTGCGTTTGCGCCCGGCGATCGACCTGTTGGCACAGGTGCCGCCGCTACCCAAGGGCGATGTGGTTGATCTTGGCTGCGGCAATGGCGCTGTCGGTGCGGCGCTAAAGGCGCGTTTCGGGCGGCGGGTTATCGGGGTTGATAACTCTGATACCATGCTGAAAGCGGCGGCGGCAAGCGGGGCGTATGCGGTGCTTGAGAACCACGATATCGCGACGTGGCAGGGGCGCGCTCCGGCGCTTATTTTCAGTAACGCGGCGCTGCACTGGCTGCCCGACCACCGGCACCTGCTGCCGCGTCTGGCAAAAATGCTGCCTGCGGGCGGGGTGCTGGCGGTGCAGATGCCCCGGCAGTTTGGCGCGCCCAGCCATGTGCTGCTGCGGCAACTGGCACAAGCGCTGTTTCCCGACCAGTTTGATTATGCCAATTATGTGCCGCCGGTGGTCGCGCCGCCGCATCTGGCTGCAATTCTGGCCCCGTTCGGTGCGCTTGACATCTGGGAAACCAGCTATTTTCAGCGCCTTGCAGCCACCACCGGCCATCCGGTACGCCATTTCACTGCCAGCACCGCGGCGCGCCCGATACTGGCGCAGCTTGACGCCCCCGAGCAGGCGCAGTTTTTCGTGGCCTATGATGCGGCGCTCGAAGGCGCCTATCCCTGCCGCCGCGACGGGTGTTGTGACTTTCCGTTTTTGCGGCAGTTTATTGTGCTGGTCAGCGGCGGCTAGGTGTGTATACTTTGGCACACAAACCTGCCCGCCCGCGTCGGCTTTGGCTGAATTCCGGTCGAAATTCGAGCGCGGTTCTGCGCTGGCAGGCCGTATAATTTAGCCACAGCAACCCAAGCCCCAGAGGTGCCAGATGGAATACCAGACCGATATCGAAATCGCCCGTGCCGCGCATAAAAAGCCCATTCAGGAGATTGGCGCCAAGCTTGGCATCCCCGAGGCCGACCTGCTGCCGTTTGGCCATGACAAAGCCAAAATCTCGGCCGCGTTCATTGCTGCGCAAAAAGACAAGCCCGATGGCAAGCTGATACTGGTCACCGCAATTTCGCCGACTCCGGCGGGTGAGGGCAAAACCACCACCACGGTTGGCCTTAGCGACGGGCTGAACGCGATTGGCAAGCAGTCAACCATTTGTATCCGCGAGGCATCGCTTGGCCCGTGCTTTGGCATGAAGGGTGGCGCGGCCGGTGGCGGCTATGCCCAAGTGGTGCCGATGGAGGATATGAACCTGCATTTCACCGGTGATTTTCATGCCATCACCAGCGCGCATAACCTGTTAAGCGCGATGATCGACAACCATATCTACTGGGGCAACGAGCTGGAGATCGACGAGCGCCGCATTGTCTGGCGTCGGGTGATGGATATGAACGACCGCGCGCTACGCGACATGGTGGTTAGCCTTGGCGGTATTGCCAACGGTTTTCCGCGCCAGGGCGGGTTTGATATTACGGTCGCGTCAGAGGTGATGGCGATATTGTGCCTTTCCAACGATCTGAAGGATCTTGAAAAGCGCTTGGGCGATATTATTGTCGCCTATCGCCGCGACCGCACCCCGATTTATTGCCGCGACATCGAGGCCGACGGCGCGATGACTGTATTGTTGCAGCAAGCGATGCAGCCCAACCTTGTGCAGACGCTGGAAAACAACCCTGCCTTCGTGCATGGTGGCCCGTTTGCCAATATTGCCCATGGCTGCAATTCGGTGGTTGCCACCCAGACCGCGCTGAAAATCAGTGATTTTGTGGTTACCGAGGCCGGTTTCGGGGCTGATCTTGGTGCCGAAAAATTTATGAACATCAAGTGCCGCAAGGCCGGCCTTGCCCCCGATGTGGTGGTGCTGGTGGCCACCGTGCGCGCCAGTAAAATGAACGGCGGCGTGGCGCGGGCCGACCTTGGCAGCGAAAACGTAAACGCGGTGATCGAGGGCTGCGCCAATATGGGGCGGCATATTGAAAACCTCAAAAGCTTTGGCGTGCCGGTGGTGGTGGCGATCAACCATTTCACCACAGATACGGACGAGGAAGTCGAGGCGATCAAGACATACGCCCGTGGTCTCGGTTCCGAGGCGATTCTTTGCACCCACTGGGCCGATGGCAGTGCGGGCACCAAGGAACTGGCGACGCGTGTGGCCGAAATTGCCGAGGCAAGGGTATCACAATTTGCCCCGCTTTACCCCGACGATATGCCGTTGTTTGAAAAAATCGAAACCATCGCCAAACGCATATACCGCGCCGACGAAGTGCTGGCCGACAAGAAAATCCGCCAGCAATTGCGCGATTGGGAGGAGGCAGGCTATGGCAACCTGCCGGTGTGCATGGCCAAAACCCAGTATAGCTTTTCAACCGACCCTGACCTGCGCGGCGCGCCAACCGGCCATTCGATGCCGGTGCGCGAGGTGCGGCTTTCAGCCGGTGCCGGCTTTATTGTGGTGATATGTGGCAGCATAATGACCATGCCGGGCCTGCCGCGCACCCCGGCGGCAAAAAGCATTCGGTTGAATGAGGCTGGCGAAATCGAAGGCTTGTTCTAAGGAGATCCGAATGGCTGATATTATTGATGGCAAGGCATTTGCCGCCACCGTGCGTGAAAAAGTGGCGGCGCATGTTACGCGGCTGAAAGCGGCGGGCATTACCCCCGGTCTGGCGGTTATTTTGGTTGGCGAAGACCCCGCCAGCGAGGTTTATGTGCGCAACAAGGGCAAGCAAACGCTTGAGGTCGGCATGAACAGTTTTGAGCATAAGCTGCCCGCCGATACCCCCGAGGCCGCGGTGTTGGCGCTTATTGACCAGCTAAATGCCGACCCTGCCGTGCATGGTATCCTGTGCCAGCTACCGGTGCCAAAGCATATTAACGAGGCCAAGGTGATCAACGCGATCTCACCCGCTAAAGACGTGGACGGGTTTCATATTTCCAACGTTGGTTTGCTGGCCACGGGGCAGAAATCAATGGTGCCGTGCACGCCGCTGGGCTGTTTGATGATGCTGCGAGAACAGCATGGCAGCCTGTCGGGGCTGAACGCGGTTGTGGTCGGGCGCTCCAATATTGTTGGCAAACCGATGGCGGCGCTGCTGCTGAAAGACAGCTGCACGGTGACGATTGCGCATTCGCGCACCCGCGATATAGAGGCGCTGTGCAAGCGCGCCGATATTCTGGTAGCAGCGGTCGGGCGGCCGCAGATGATCAACGCAGACTGGGTAAAACCGGGGGCGACGTTGATTGACGTCGGCATCAACCGCATTGCGGCCCCCGAGCGCGGCGCAGGCAAAATGCGGCTGGTGGGTGATGTTGATTTTGCCAGCGCCAGCGCGGTGGCAGGGGCGATAACCCCGGTGCCCGGTGGTGTGGGGCCAATGACGATTGCCTGCCTGTTGGCCAATACCGTTACCGCCTGTTGCCGCGCCAACCGGATGGAAGAGCCAGAGGGGCTGACGGCCTAGCCGCAGATAGTGGTGGGGTTATCCCCACCCTACAACTGGTTTTCGCTTTCTTTAATAAACAGGTGCTCCCACGCCTTTTCAACCAGACCAACCGACATTTGCGGCTCGATCTGCTCGTAGCGGCAGCTTGAAATCATTTGCTCGATCAGAAATTTCGGGTGATAGGCGGCGTATTCATTGTCTGCGGTCGGGTAGAGCTCTAGCAACAGGTGGCTTAGCACATCTTCTTTCATCTCGATCGGATACCTGCCAATGGTGAGCAAAAATATTTTAATATATTCTTCGCGGTCGGGGTGGCCAACAAATATTTTATAGTGAATCCGGCGCAGGGCCGCGCCGTCAAAAATTTTGCCCGGCGCGAAGTTGGTTGAAAACATCACCTTGGTGTCAAACGGCACCGTAAATTTTTGCCCCGATTGCAGGGTTAAAATATCAAACCCGGATTCCATCGGCACGATCCAGCGGTTGACCAGCGTTTGCGGCGGGGTTGACTGGCGGCCAAGGTCATCGACAATAAAAACCCCGCCCGAGGATTTAAGCTGAAGCGGTGCCTGATAGGTGCGCGAAACCGGGTTAAAATTAAGGTCGAGCATATCCATTGTCAGTTCGCCACCGGTGATCACGGTCGGGCGTTGGCAAAGAATATACCGCTTGTCATGGCCGCCGCCGCCGATGCGCAGCGCGGTCGGGTCTTGGGCATCTTCCTCGACCTGTTGGTGAATAAGCGGATCATAAAGCGAAATAACATTGCCGGCGTATTCGATGAATTCCGGCACATATATGTTGTCGGTATAGGCGTTGCGAATACCGTCAGCGATCGAGGATTTGCCATTGCCCGGCGGGCCATAAAACAATACCGAGCGCGGCGAGTTAACCGCCGGGCCGAGCTGTTTGAACATCCGGTCATTGATGATCAAATGCCCCATGCTGGCTTCCAGGTCTTCACGCGGCACGGCGACATCGCGGATCGACTGCGCCTCGACCTGCTTTTTATAGTCTTCCAGCGGCACGGGAACGGCCCCATAATATTCTGACTGCGCAAGCGCATCGAGCGCGGCGCGCCTGCCAGCGTCGGTCAGCTTGTAGCGCAGGTGCTTGGGGTCTTCGTAGCGTGAGGCCCCCATGGTCTCGATCATGTTGTAATCGCGGGTGATCTCTAGCAGTTCTTGCGCCACCGGTATCAGAACCCGCAAAGATTTTGCGATAGAGATTACGTTATCAAGGTTACGGCGCAGCATGGTTTTCAGCAATATTTCCCGCAGCAAGGTCACGTCGATCCCGAGTGCAGCCAGCGTTTTCGGCGTGGCCGGAATGGGCGTTGTGGTAGTCATTGGCGGCTCCCTGTTATGTTGCGCACCGGGCTTGTGTGGTTTCAATTAACCGTTGGCCATGGTGCAAACCTGATTATGGGGTGATTGGAAATTGTCAAACGCGTTATGTGCGCAGTCTAGCGGCATGCCTGGGGGGCTGGCAAGCGACACGGGTAAATCATGGGTTTTTTTCCTGCGGCAATGATCTATAATCGACCGTCAGCAGTAAATCGGGGGCAGGGCAATTTCCAGTAAACTTTCGGTCCGTTACGGGCTATTTCTTTTCGCTTTGCTTGGTATCGAGGCGCTGATCACCCTGTTGCCGAGCGGGCTGACCATAACCGGCCATGAAGGTGACCTGATGCACATGCTCGATGCCAGCTTGCGCATGGTCGACGGCGAACTGCCACACCTTGATTTTATGACCCCGATCGGCATTCTGGGCTTTGCGCCGATTGCGGGTTGGCTGTCGCTTGGGTTTATGGTTGGCAAGGCGACCTTGCTGGCGAACATGACAATGGCGGTGGTGATGCTGCCCGCCACATGGTGGATCGGGGCGAGCCGGCTGAGCATGGCACAGGCGTTGCTTTTCGGGGCGGTCATGATCATATTGCTGACCGCGATTGTCTATGGTGGCGAGATAAAAACCATCTCTCTTTCGATGTATTATAACCGTTGGGCATGGGGGATTACATTTTTGGTGCTGGCGGCGGTGCTGTTTCCGGCCCGTGTCGATATTGGCGAGCGCTGGGTGGCCCCGTTTCTGATTGGCAGTGGTATGGCAGCACTGGCGATGCTGAAAATGACTTTTTTCGTGCCCTTGGCGCCAGCGATTATCGTGATACTATTGGCCCAAAAGCAAGCTGGAATATTGTTGAAGTCACTCCTTGTTGGCGGGGCAATTGCTGCGGCACTGCTTGTCTGGCTTGGGGGGGCGTTTTTTGCCGCCTATTTTGACAACCTGTTGGTGCTGACCAGCGCGACCACCGAGCGCAACGCCGCCACTAATAGTTTTGCAAGCATTGTCGCAGGCTCACGTTCTATTCTGGGCTCGTTTGTTTTGCTGGGTGGCTTGCTGGTGTTTCGCAAATCCGGGCATATGCAGCAGGGGTTGGTGGTTTTGGTTTTGGCCCCGGTATTTGCCTATATTACCTATCAAAACTGGGGCAATGACCCGAAATGGTTGTTTATCCTGATTATGTATTTCTGGGTAAACCTGCCCTCATCCAGCGACCGCGTGACCTTGAACCTGCCCGCACGCCAAAGCATTCAGACCCTTATCGTCGTCGCGGCTACATTGATCATCCCTAGTGGTATTTCATTGGCCGTTTCACCGCTACGGGCGGCTTTGAGTAGCAAAGAAGGATTTACAAAAATTCCGCTGCCACCGCAGTTGGCCGATATCTGGCTGAAAGACCGTCGGATTTTCAACCTGCCCATTCGGCAGGTCATGGATGGTATGCCGCCACTATTGCCGCTGCAAGAGCCGGTGATAATCAATGGCTACCAGTTTCCTGATTGTAGCGTGGCTGAAACTATTATTCCATCTGGGGTTGCAATAGCGCGCCAGATCGAGGCGCTTGACTATGTTCGAGGTCGACCGGTGCTGACCGCCGATATCCTTAACATGGCATGGCTGCTCGGTGATATCACCCGGGTAAAAGGTGCGGCACCGTGGTATTATGGTGATACTTCAGGTCTGGATAACACAGACTTTTTGGCGGTGCCGCTATGCCCTGTCGATACCGGTCTGCGCCGCCAGATGGTCACTCAGTTCATGGATAACGGCTATGGTCTGGTTGAGGTCTACCGCTCTAGCCTGTTGGTGCTTTACCGGGTGATCAGGCCGGCACCACAAGATGCGCCGCCAGATAGGTGACCAGCCCGCCGGTTAGCGCGAACCCGAACGGAAACCGTCGGCGCCAGCCGCGGCCTTTCCAGCTTTCCCAGCCTTCGGGCGCAAGGCGCAACCAGCCGAAAACCACATGGGTCAGCACCGCCATCAGCGATGACAGCGCTACAAACATTGCAAAGCTCAGCAGCTCGCCGGTGTCGATATACGGGATGATCGCGGCGGTGTATTTCAGGTCTCCGGCCGGCACCAGCCGCAGCGCGTGAATAACAATGCCCGCCAGCAGCGCGATAAACCCGTAAACAAGGCTGCGCAAGAATTCGTCAAACGGCAACACCATCGGCCCGACAACAATAAACAATACCAGCAGCGCCAACGGCACCGTGTTGGGTATTTTCAAAAATTTCAGGTCGCTCCAGGTGGCGTAAATACACACCGGAAAGGTTATTACCAGAAATACAAGTGCCCAGACCGCCATGCCGCGCCTATAGGTTTATGTTGCTGGACAGCGCCTGTAGCGCATCCACCGCCGCGCCGAAATAGCGCGGATGGGTGTCGATCGCCTCTTGCAACAGCCCGCGGGCGATGTCGCGGTCACCCCGTTTTACCGCTACTTTCGCGATTTCATAATAAAGCAGGGCGCGTTCTTCGTCTGTTAGCGGAATAACCGGCAGTGCGTATTCGCCGCGCATCGCCCGCACTTGCACAAGGTTGACCTTGGCGCGAAAAAGGCTCGGGTCGGCCCGCAGTGCCTGCCTAAACAGTTTTTCGGCGTTTTCTAGATCGCCGCGAATGCGTTTCGAGAACCCCCAGTTGTTAAGCGTATTTGCCGGTTCGGTGGTCAGCCCGCGCGCGATATCATAAAAGCTGTCGGCCTTTTCCCACTGTTTGCTATGGTCGGCCATGATCGCCTCTAGCCGATAGCGGTCATAGGTCTCATAGGTGGGGGGAATGGCGTCGAGCGCGGTTTTGGCCTCGGTCCAGCCGCCATTGCGGATATAGGCGTCGGCCATGGCGATGCGGTCTTCGTTGGTCAACGCGCCCGCTTCGGCGATGGTTTCATATATCAGCACCGCTTCAGCCTGTTGGCCGGCGCGCGCCAGTGAAATGGCCAAACCGCGCTTGAAATCGATGCGCTCGGGGTTGTTGCCGACCGAAGTGCGGAAATAGCGCACCGCTTCTTCGGGGTCGGCGAAATCCAGCATGATGTCGTTAAGGTCGGAGGCGTCGATCACGTTAAGCGGCCCGCCCGGCAGGGCGCGATCGGCCGCGGTGATCTCAGAGCGGCCGGAGCAGGCCCCAAGCGCCATGGTTGCAAGAAGAAGGGTGGAATTGAGGATGAATTTTGTGCTTGGCATCTTTTCCCCGCCGTTTTTTACTGCCCGAGCAATAAGTAGCGCCCATTGCCCCGCCGGACCAGCAAGAAATTGAAATCTTCGGGGATTTCCGCCGAAACCTCCGCTGAAACCGTTGCCGCCAACCGGTTGGCCAATATTAGATTGGTGCGAATTTCCTCGGAATCACCGTTGTCGAGGGCAAAGGCGCGTTGAAAACTGGCGCGGGCCTTGATGAATTGTTGCGAGTTGATCTGCACCACGCCAAGGTTGTTCCATGCCGGCACAAAGGCGGGGTCTTTTTCGACCGCGCGTTGCAGCCACTGCTCGGCCTGATGCAAACGCCCCAGCCGCAAATTGGCCGATCCGATGGCGCTGAGCACATCGGCGTTCAGGCCGTATTTGGTGACGGCGCGGGTATAGGCGGTGAGCGCGAGCTCGAACTCGCCAGCCGCCATCAAGCGGTGGCCGACAATAAGCCCGTCAACCGCCTCGGTTACCCGCTCGGTGCCGGGTGGCGGGGGCAGCCCTTGGCGGCTGTTGGCCAGCGGGCCGGTGGTGGTGGCTTGGCAGGCCGAAAGCAGTAACAGCCCCAGCAGGGCAGGGCTGGCGCGCACCTATTTGCCCCCGCCAAGCAGGTTGACATAAATATCGTAGATCGACGGGCCAACCAGAATGATCAGCAGCGGCGGCACCGTAAACAGCATGGTGCCCAGCGTCATTTTGGTTGGCAGTTTATTGGCCTTTTCCTCGGCGCGCATGATCCGTTTGTCGCGCATCTCAAAGGCATAGACCCTAAGCGCGTCACTGATAGAGGTGCCGAAACTGGCAGACTGGATCAGCACCGTCACAAACGAGCTGATATCGGGCAGGCCGCAGCGCTCGCCCAGATCGCGCAGCACTGAAACCCGCTCTTTGCCGGCGCGCAGCTCGTTGGCGACGATCTGGAACTCTTCGGCCAGCGGAATGTTGGAGTGCTTGATCTCGGTGGCGACGCGCACGATCGACTGATCAAGCGATTGCCCGGCCTCGACACAAACCAGCATCAAATCAAGCGCGTCTGGAAAGCCGTTTTCAAGCTCGGCTTGCCGCGCGGTGCGCCGCCGGTCGATGTAAACACTGGGCAGGTAATACCCGACCACCCCGGGCAAAATAATATACATCGCCAAGCGGGTGCCCGAAAGCTCGCCGCCGCTGATCAGCACAACAAACAGGCCGACCGCTAAAAAGCCGATCCCCATGATCATGCGTAAAAAGTTGTAATTTCCGACCGCACCGCGTGACCGAAACCCTGCCTGTAGCATGCGCAACCGCGCGGCGGTTAGCTCGTCCTCGTCTTGCGGGGTCAGGTAGGCGTCAAACTTTTGTAGATTGAACTTGCCGCTATCATAGCGCAGGTTGATCCGGCCTTTGCCGCCCTCTTTCTTTTTGAAGGTGCCGCTAGAGGTATTGCCGCGACCAAGCTTGGCAAACGGGTCGTCGCCTTTGCGCAGCAGTAGCGGCAGTGACAGCAGAATAAGAAACACCCCGACCCCGCCAGCAACCATAACCGGCCCCAGCGGGCCAAGCACCGCAGTGATGAATTCTAGCGTTGTGTCAAGCACGGGGTATCCTTCCAAACAGGCCTAGACCTTGAAATTGACCATCATTTGCATAAAGATAATATTCACCACCAAAAAAATAAAAACCACAATTGCGAGCGGCAAAAATACCGGCGTGTTTTCGACGCCGTCATAATAACCGGGCTGCAGCATATTGATTGCCACCAACGCGATGATCGGAAAAAACGACAAAAACCAGCCAGACCATTTTGCCTCGGCGGTAATAGCATCGACCCGGCGAAACAGCTTGAAGCGTGAGCGGATGACCTTGGCCAACCCGTCAAGAATTTCAGCGAGATTACCGCCAGACTGGCTTTGAATGGAAACCGCAACGGCTAAAAATCGCAAATCCTGCACATCGATCCGGTCGATCATCTTGCGCAGAGACTCCGATATATCGGCGCCGAAATTTGCTTCGTCGACCAAAATACCGAATTCGGTGCCCAGCGGGTCGGGCATTTCCTGGGCCACCATATTGACCGAACTCGCAAACGGATGGCCAACCCGAAGCGAGCGCACCATCAGCTCGACCGCGTCGGGGAGCTGCTCCTCAAACAGGTTCATCCGTTTTTTGGCTTTCGAGCTAAGCCAGACATAAACCGCGCCGTAACCCATGATGATTGAAACAACGATCCGCATGGTTAAGCCGGCCGAGGTCGCAAGCGTGAGCGCAACGAAAGCGATCACCATTAATAACAGCACGATCGACAAAATGGCGTTGGGGGTAAAGGCAATATTGGCGATCGAGGCCTTTTTTGACAACATGCCCAAAATTGGCAGCCGCATGGTGCGGGTGTGCTGCTCGCGCTCTTTGCGCAAAGTTTCCATCACCGACTCGCGGGTTTCGCCCTTTTCCAGCAACTGCAAACGGCGGTTGACCCGGCTTTCCAGCCGCACAGATTTGCCAAATACCGCCAGGTAGATGCCCTCGATCAAAAACAGCACCGCCGCAAAGATCACGGCATAGATTAGCGGTTCGATGCTCATAGTCTGGTCTCCGTGACGTCTGTATAGACAGGTGTATCTGAAAACAATGATGCCGGGATGTTAAAACCCCACTGCTGGAATCGTTCCATAAAGCTTGAGCGCAATC
>CAYWXQ010000003.1:0-18650 GCA_964462475.1 uncultured Rhodobacterales bacterium
AAGGGTGACAAAATCAACTTCCAGGCAAAGCCGACGATCACGAAAGACAGAATGGTGGGTATGAAAATCGCGGTGCGGTAAAAATTGGAAAACCGGAGCGCCGAGGAGGAAAGTATCGCGGCGATGGCAATGCCGAGCGGGTTTTGCACCAGCATATGAATAACGAAAAACCAGGTGTTGTTTTTCAGGGCATTCCAGAAACTGCTCGACCAGCGCTCGTCACCCAGTAGGGTGCGAAAGTTATCAAGCCCGACAAATATCTGCTGCTGCCCTTCGGTTGTGAACAGCGACAAGCGCAACGTTCCAAACAACGGAAGGATCATCAGCGCCGTGTATACCAACACCGCAGGCGTCAGAAATATCACGATATGCCACCGCCGTTTTTGTCGGTCTTGCTTGCTCATTTCTGCCTCCTTTAATGGTTGGGCCGGAGGGGTGCCTCCGGCCCGGTTTCGTGGTTTACTGCTGCGGTTTATACCAGCTGGCCAAGCCATCCTGCAAATCCTGCCCGGCTTCTTCGGGCGTCATGCTGCCACGAATAACATTTGCCGAGGTCACCCAGTATTCGTTGGCAAGGTTAGGCGTGCCACGCGAAAGGATCTGGTGGAACGGGCGGATTGACGACTTGCAATCATTACGCCATCCGACCATTTCTTGGGCCAGCGGGTCCGACATCTGGACCGAGAAGTTGGAGAGCGAGAAAAACCCCGGCAGCGCGTTGGCATAAAGGCTGGCAAATTCTGCGGTGCCGACCCAGTTCAGAAAGGTCCGGACCTGGTCGGGGTTTTTGGTGGCTGTGTTCATGCCAAGCGCGATATCCACATGGTCCGAGATATAGCACTGGTCGCCCACCGCTTGCACGGGCGGCTTAAAGGCGCCCATCTCGAAATCGGCCTGGGCGTTAAAACCGCTTATCTCCCATGAGCCGGCGGGGTAAATTGCGGCGCGGCCAAGGGTGAACAGGTTTTGGCTATCGGGATAGGACTGTGCCTCATAGCCATCGCCCATATATGCCCCCCAACGCGCAAGTTGGGCGTATGGAGCAACCCATTGCGGATCGGTCAGTTTTTGCTCACCGGCGATCACGGCCAGGCGGCCCTCTTCGCCTTTCCAGTAATTCGGGCCAATATTGGCATAGCCCATGGTCGCGGCTTCCCACTGGTCAGCGGTGCCCATCGCCAGCGGAATATAGGTGCCGTCTGCTTTGATGGCATCCAGAACGTTAAAGAATTCGTCAACCGTATTCGGCACCTCTACGCCCACTTCCTTGAACGCCTCTTTGTTGTAGATGAAGCCGTGGATAACCGATGCCATCGGCACACAATATGTGACCGATCCGTCATCTGTGCTCCAGCCCGATTTGGCAACAGGGCCAAAGTTGGACATGTTTTCAAGGCCGCTCACATCTGCCAGATAGCCAGAGTCGTATAGTGACAACGAGCCGTCAAACGGGCGGCAGGTTATCAGGTCACCGGCGGTGCCGGCCGCCAGTTTGGCATTGAGCGCCGAGTTGTATTGCGCCGGTGCGGTCGGGGCAAATACCACCTTGATACCCGGGTTTTCGGCCTCGAATGCCGGAATAATGGTATCTTGCCAAATAAGCAGGTCGTCGTTGCGCCAGCTTTCTATGGTGATGGTCACCTCTTGGGCGAAAGCCGCTGTGGTTAAAAACGTCGTTGCCAGCACTGCGCTGATCACTCTGGTCGGTTTCATGGATATTCTCCCTATTGTGCGCCTTTAGCGCGGTTTTCGAGCGTTAGCCCGTGGTTATATTGGCAATGGCAGCCCGCAGGTTTTGGCCTGCCATATCCAGATAATCTGATGCCTCACTCAGGTCTTTTGCGCCCGATGTAATAAGGACCGCTTGTTTAACGCCCCCATGGGCCGCCTTCAGGTTTTCCGAGGCGGTTTTTCTGCTGCAATCGGTGATCGTCATTACAATGTTTTCGGCGCGCTCCAGTAATTTAACGTTGTTGGCGATCACGTTTACCATCAGCCCGTCCATTACATGGCCAAGCTTGACCCCCATTAAGCTCGACATCATGTTCAGCGCTATTTTCTGGGCCGTGCCAGCCCCCAGACGGGTGGATCCGGCGATAACTTCGGGCGGTGTGGGCAGCAACACCGGAATATCCGAACCGGCGATCAACCGTGTGCCATTGTTATTGGAAATGCCGATGGTGGTTGCGCCCCGCGCCTTGGCAATGTTCATGATCGTAACCGGATAAACTGTGTTGCCGCTGGCGGCGAGGCAGATAACGCAATCATTTGCGCCAATACCTGCGGCATCGCGCTGCGCGGCTTTTGCGTCATCCTCGGCCTCGCCCTTTGGTTTGGCCATATCCTCCAACCCGCCAGCCCGTAAAATACTGATCCGGCTGGTTGAAATACCGAAGGTCGGCGGAATTTCAAGGCCGTCAGCCAAACCCATTAGCCCGGAACTGCCCGCCGCCGCATAAACCAGATTACCGCCCGATCGGATGGCCGCCGCCATGGCCGCCGCCCCGGTTTCCAGCGCGGGAATTGCCGCTTTCACCGCCTTGGCCGCCGCCACTTGCCCGCCATGCAAAAGGGTGAGCACTTCGACCCCGCCCAGCAAATCCAGCCCCTTTGCCTGCGCATGTGGCCGTTCGGTTTGCAGGCGCGATATTTGACTTCCAGCCATGGGTGATTCCCGTTATTTCAAATTCTCCTCAATAATGCCAATATAATACCGAATGTCCAGAAAAATATTAACTATGTGCTTTATGGGGTCGTCTCGCATGATAAATAGGCATATTTTTTGATTGGATGGCAAATATTACTTCCGATATCGAATAAGGTATTGTATAGGTATTGTATGAGTAGGGAATCAAACAGCCTGATTGTTACCGTAAACAGAGGGAGCAGCACCTGCCGCGCACGTATTTCTGCGCTCTCCGGCAGGCAAATTGGTGCTGCCCGTGGGGGCGGTGCCATCAGGTTGGCGCAGCGGTTATGGGCAGGAGACACAGCATGAGCGTCAAGGAAGTTTTTGATCCTTCATTATGGTTGTCTCCGACCGGCGGTCCGCGCTACATCCAGCTGCGCCGCCGGATCGAAAAAGCGATTGAAAGCGGCCAGCTTACCCCGGGCACGCCGTTGCCGCCCGAACGCGAGATCGCCTCCATGACCACCTTGTCGCGGGTGACGGTCCGCAAAGCCGTGCAGCCATTGGTTGAGGAAGGCCTGATTGTGCAGCGGCGGGGGTCGGGGTCCATTGTCGCGACCCGGTTGACCAAAGTCGAGCAATCGCTGTCGCGGTTAACCTCTTTCACCGAAGACATGGCCCGGCGCGGCAAGAATGTAACCGCTACCTGGCTGGAAAGGGGCATCTTTTTGCCCTCGCCCGAAGAAACAATGACGCTGGGCCTGACCGCGCGTGAATCTGTCGCGCGGTTGTCGCGGCTGCGTCTGGCCGACGGCACCCCGCTGGCAATAGAGCGCGCATCGATTTCCACCCGATTGCTGCCCAACCCGCTTGTGGTTGAATCTTCGCTTTATGAGGCGCTGGACAAGTTGCAATACAAGCCGGTTCGCGCGGTTCAGCGCATTTCGGCCACCAATCTGAATGCAACAGATGCGGCATTGCTGGACGTCGAGGAAGGCATTGCCGGCTTGCAAATAACCCGCGTTTCCTATCTTGAATCGGGGCAGGTGGTGGAGCTTACCCACTCGATCTACCGCGGTGATGCCTATGATTTTGTTGCTGAATTGCAGCTACCCTCAAACGCAAGAGACAATAAATGATCACCAAAACCCATATGTATCGCGAAATTCGCGAAATTCCTGATGCCACCAAGCTTTTGCTGACCGACGGGCGCGCAGCCATTGAAGTCGCGGCCGACGATCTGCGCCGCGCGGCACCGCTTTTTATCAGCACGGTAGCGCGCGGTTCATCAGATCATGCCGCGACCTATTTCAAATACGCTTGCGAGCTCACGCTCGGGCTGCCTGTTGCCTCTATCGGGCCATCCATCGCCTCGATTTACGGCGCCGATTTGCAACTGGGCCATAGCGCCTGCATCGGGGTTTCGCAGTCAGGGCAAAGCCCCGACATCGTAAAAATGACCCGCTCTGCCAGCGAACAAGGCGCGCTTACCGTTGCCATTACCAATGCACCCGCCTCGCCCCTGGCGGTCGCTTGCAAGCACACCATCCCTATTCATGCCGGGGTCGAGCAAAGCGTGGCCGCAACCAAAACCTTTGTTACATCGGCGGTGGCCGGATTGGCGCTATTGGCGCACTGGAAGCAGGACAAGCACCTTATTGCCGCCATTGACCGGCTGCCGCAGTGCCTGGAAAAGGCGGTAGCCCATGATTGGCCAGAGCTGCGGCGCGCGCTGGGGGATCGTGGATCGCTGTATGTGTTGGGGCGCGGCCCGTCATACGCGATGTCCAATGAAGCGGCGCTGAAATTCAAGGAAACCTGTCAAATTCATGCCGAGTCCTATTCCTCGGCCGAAGTTTTACATGGCCCTGTTTCCATCGTGGAACCCGGTTATCCGGTGCTGGCATTTGCATCGCGGGACGCGTCGGAAAGTTCGATTGTTTCTGTTGCCGACAGTTTGGCTAAACAAGGCGCGATCGCTTTTATAAGCTCTGATCGCGCCAAAAACGCCGCGCGTCTCGGTTTTGCCAAAACGTCACACCCACTAACCGACCCGCTGGCGCTGATTGTGTCGTTCTACGCTTTTATCGAGCGCCTGGCGGTAGAGCGCGGCATTAACCCCGACTTACCCAGAAACCTTGAAAAGGTAACCGAAACGGTATGAGCAACCTATCAAAAGCATATATGGGTGCCGAAATATTTGACGGAAACATCCGGCACAAAAACGCGGCGCTGTTAACCAAAGGCGGGCGCGTGGCCGGGGTCGTGCCCGATACCGAGGTGCCCTCGGGTTATCAAGTAATTGCGCTTGATGGCGGCTTGATTACCGCGGGTTTTATCGACCTTCAGGTTAATGGTGGCGGCGGAGAGATGCTAAACAATGCCCCCACAATAGAGACGATCCGCACCATTTGTGATGCACACTTCCAGTTCGGAACCACCTCGCTGCTGCCGACCTTGATAACCGACACCAAAGAGCGGACCGATGCGGCGATTTTGGCAGTAAAGACCGCCGCCGCGCAAGACATAGCGGGCGTTATCGGTTTGCATCTGGAAGGCCCGCATCTATCGATCGCCCGCAAAGGCGCACATGATGCAGCGTTAATACGCCCGATGCAAACGGCTGATTGTCGCCAGCTATGCGCGCTTGCCGGCGAATTGCCGAGCCTGTTGCTAACGGTTGCCCCGGAGTCGGTGACGCCAACCCAGATTGCCGATCTTTGCGACGCCGGGGCCGTGGTTTCGCTTGGCCATACCGACACCGACTACCAAACAGCCCGCGCTGCCGTAGCCTCGGGTGCGACCTGTGTAACCCATTTGTTCAACGCCATGAGCCAGCTGGGCAACCGCGCCCCCGGTGTCGTCGGTGCGGCCCTGGACACCGAAGATTTGTTCGCTGGATTGATTGCTGACGGCATACATGTAGACCCCGCCGTTATCCGGATTGCCGTGCGTGCCAAACAGGGAAAAGGGCGGTTGTTTTTGGTAACCGACGCCATGGCCCCCCTTGGCACAGAAATGAACGCGTTCACCCTGGACGGGCGCAAGATATCACGCCGTAACGGTCGCCTTACATTGCCTGACGGCACCCTTGCCGGTGCGGATACCGACATGATTTCCGCCGTGCGCTTCATGACCACCGAAATCGGCGTGGACGTGGACGAAGCCCTGCGTATGGCGTCGCTCTATCCGGCGCAATTGTTAAAACGAGAGGGCGAGATCGGAAGTCTGGTTGCCGGGGCGCGCGCCGACATTGTTCATCTCGACAAACGGCTGCAAATAGTGAACGTGTGGCGCCACAATTCATTTTCGGGGGCATATCTGTCTTGATCGACGGGCCGGAAAAAATGACGTTGAGGCACGGGATAGACGCCGTCAGCGCGACCCGGTTCAACAATGTTGTCAGGCCAATGAAACGGCCGAAATTGCCCCGTCGATACATGCCGCCTCTCGATCAGAGGGGCGACCCGGGACCAACCAAAAATACCCGCGCTAAACATCTGTTACGGTGCGGTAACCCCGATCAAGACAAAGCATTCATGTAGCTGCATGTTGAAATAGCTGCAAAGTTAAGGGTCGTGTTTGCCACAGGTTGGCGGCGGGCTTTGGGCGCGGAGTACCTGACGGTGGCGGGCTAAAGTATTGGCCCGATAGTGGCGACGGCATTTTGCCAAATTCGCCGGTAAAACCGCCACGCGGCCACATCTGCCGGGCACACCTGGATGGAATCGCGCAGATATGAAACCTGCCGCTCGCGCACCTGTCGGGTGAGCGGGCGATCCTGAATTAACACATCGTTTTCATAGTTCAGATCAAAGCTGCGCACGTCCAGGTTGGACGAACCCAAATACAGCGCCGCGCCGTCGATGGTTAGGGTTTTGGCATGGAGCAATCCGGCGTGGTATTCATATATCTGCGCCCCTGAATCCAGCAATCGTTTATAATAGCTTTTGCTGGCCGCCGACACGAACCACGAATCGTTGTTGCGGGGGAAAACAAGGGTTACATTAACCCCTCGATAGGCGGTGGCGCACAGGGCTTCAATAACGGTGGCGTCGGGCACGAAATAAGGCGTGGTGATGATCAGCTCGTGTTGCGCGCTTTCAATCAGGCGCACAAACATTTGCGGCGAGGCCAGCTTGCGCTCGGTCGGGCCGTCACCAACCGCGATCGCCGGAAACCCGGGCTGTTGTGGTGGCGCATCCAGCGCAAATGCCGACAGGCTGCATTCACATTCCTTTAGCCAGTCGCTGGCAAACAGCATTTGCATTTGCGCCACTACCGGCCCTTGCAGGCGCAACAATATATCAACCCACGGGCCGTATTTTTGCTTGGGTAAAAACGCGGGGTCGGCGCAATTTTGGCTGCCGCAATAGGCGATTCTGCCATCAATCACCGTGATCTTGCGGTGATTGCGCAGATCGAGCCTGCTGGTCAGGATGGTTTTAACCGGGTTATCAATTGGCAGCGCCACGGCCAGCTGCACCCCGGCCGTGCGCATCTGTTGCCACAGGGCAGATTTGACGAACCGGCGCGAGCCCAGCCCGTCAACCATCACCCGACAGGTAACACCACGTTTGGCGGCGCGCATCAGGGCGGTGGCGGTGTTGGTGCCGGTGGTGTCTTCCAGCCAGATAAAATAGATGATATGCACGGTATCGGTGGCGGCGTCTATGTCGCTAACCAGCCGTGCGCGGGCGGTTTGCGCATCGGGCATCAGGCAGGCGCTATTGCCGGTGCGCGCTTGAATGCCGTTGATAGAGGCGGCATAGTTGAACGCCGCCCGAAACTGCGGTTTTACAATGCTGTCGGTGCTGGGCGGTGGCGGCATGGCTTGGCGGGCATAGGCGCGGATCGCCGTAAACAGTCTTTTCTGGCGGGCATTGGCTTTTTGACCCAGATCGACCTCGCCGAACAAAAAATAAAGCGCGCTGCCGACAAAGGGCAGGGTGGCGACCACCAAAAACCACGCTATGCGCGACGAGGGCAACAAGCCGTCGCGCACCATGATCCGAAACGTAAACCCCGCGACCAGGATGGAATGAAGAATAATTGTATACATTTGGCCTGCTTGCCCCTGATGCTTGCGCAGAACCCTATAACACCCGCCCCGTTAAAACCATCCCGCTTGGCGCCGTGGTAAATTTGGCGCTGAGGGGCGGCTGTTAGCGGTTTATACACCCCGATTGCGGGGTGATTAGGGGTATAGCCCCGGCTTTTGGGGGTATATTGTTTTGGGTGGCGGCACTATGTGCAGTTTGGATACCCAGGCGCATATGTGCAGACCGGCGGGCGCATTCAGGCGTGGTTTCCGGCCCGTTTGGCCCAGTTCAGCACCTGGCTTAGTGCATCGTCAACGGTTTCGACCATCGCCATTGCGGGCAATGCGGGTCGCGCGATCAAAATCACCGGAATACCCAGCGCCCGCGCCGCGCCCAGCTTGGGCCAGCCGCCACGCCCGCCGGCGTTATGGGCAACGAGCATATCAACGCCTTGCGCGCGCATCTCGACCACTTCGCCTGCCACATCAAACGGCCCGCGCAGGCTGCGGATGTGCCCTAGCGGTGGCGCCGGAGGGTGTGGTGCGTTGCGTGAGCGCACGCACAGCTCAACACCGGAAAGCCGGTAAAACGGCGTTAACCGGCCGTTACCAACCGCCAGCAATGCGCGCTTGGCCCCGCTTTCGGCCAGCATCCGTGCTGCGGCTGCGGTGTTTTGGGCCATCAGCCAGTTATCGCCCGCGCTTGGCAGCCAGCCGGGTCGGGCCAGCCCGATATGGGGTTTATGCGCCACCGAGATCGCCGCGCATTTCCACAGGTCTGTATCAAACGGGTGCGGGGCGACCACGGCGTGGCCGGCGTTCGGGTCTATCGCGATCCCCGCCGCCGCCAGCGCCTGTTCTAGCAAATCGGCCTCGCGCGAGCCGCCGATCAGCGCGACCTTTATCGAGGGCCGTGTTGCCATTGCGATCTTCCTTTCTTTTGCCGCCTGCCGGTTTATATAGCGGGTAATGCTGCCGCCGTATAGCGGGGCAACCCGCCTCGGCAGAAATCCCCGCCCGCCCTCGCAAATCTTGAAAAAGGAGGTTTATATGTGCGCCAATCCGCGCTAATAGTGCTTCAAATGACCAATGACACCATCATATCCCGCTGCGAGGCCAACGGCCTGCGCATGACCGACCAGCGCCGCGTGATCGCGCGGGTGCTTGAAAACTGTGCCGACCACCCCGATGTTGAGGAAATCTATTTTCGCGCCGCCAAGGTAGACCCCAAAATCAGCCTTGCCACGGTTTACCGCACCGTCAAACTGTTCGAGGAAACCTCCATTTTAGAGCGCCACGAGTTTGGCGATGGCCGCGCCCGCTACGAGGATGCTGATCGCGACCATCACGATCATTTATTTGACATCCAGACCGGAGAGGTTATTGAATTCTGCGACCCCGAGATCGAAGCCTTGCAAGAAAAGATCGCCGCCAAGCTGGGTTATAAGCTGCGCGGCCACAAGCTCGAACTTTACGCGGTTCCGATCAAAAAATAAAACTGGGCCTCGCTCAGCGAGGGGCACATGAAACATAAATCCGATAATCTGATCGGCATCTTGCTGATGCTTGGCGCCATGGCGGCTTTTGCGATCGAGGATACATTTATTAAAAAACTGTCAGCCGGCATGGGCACGGGGCAAATACTGGTCATTATCGGGCTGGGCGGCTTTGCTATATTTGCGGTGCTGGCCAAGCGCAAGCGGCAGGTTGTGTTTAGCCGTGATCTGCTGCTCGGGCCGGTTATGTTGCGTAATGTTGGCGAGATCATCGGCACATCGGGCTATGTGCTGGCGGTGGTGCTGACGCCGCTTTCAAGTGCCTCGGCCATTTTGCAGGCCACCCCGCTGGCGGTGGCGCTGGGGGCGGCGCTGTTTTTGGGGCAGGCGGTGGGCTGGCGGCGCTGGCTGGCGATCGGGGTCGGGTTTATCGGCGTGCTGATCGTAATCCGCCCGGGCCTGGAGGGGTTTCAGCCGGCATCATTATTTGCCGTCATCGGGGTGATCGGGCTATCAACCCGCGATCTGGCAACGCGGGCGATGCCCGGGCATATCAGCAGCGTTGTGCTGTCGGCCTATGGTTTTGGCGTGGTTGTGCCTGCCGGTCTGGTAATGATGCTGTTTGAGGGCCCGTTGGTCTGGCCCGACGGGTTGCAATCAGCCTATATCGCGGCGGCGCTGATTGTCGGGCCTGTGGGGTATTACATGATTGTCGCGGCCATGCGGGTCGGCGAGGTCGCGGTGGTCACCCCGTTTCGCTATGTGCGGCTGGTTTTTGCCATGACCCTTGGCGTGCTGGCCTTTGGCGAGGTGCTTGATTTTTACACCCTGCTCGGGGCGGCTATTATCATCGGCTCGGGGCTGTTTACGATATATCGCGAGCGCATGGCCCGAAAAGCACTTTAATCCGTGGCGGCAAGGGTATACATAGCGGACAACAACACCCCAGCAGCCTGAGGATAGACCCATGAGCGCCATTGTTGACATCATCGCCCGCGAAATTCTGGATAGTCGGGGCAACCCGACAATAGAGGTCGATGTTTACCTCGAAGACGGGGCGCGCGGGCGGGCGGCAGTGCCATCGGGGGCCTCGACCGGCGCGCATGAGGCCCATGAATTGCGCGACGGTGACCCTGCCCGCTATGGCGGCAAAGGCGTGCTAAAGGCGATCGACGCGGTTAACGGCGAGATCACGGAAGAACTGATCGGGGTTGATGCCACCGATCAGGTCGGCATTGACCAACTATTATGCGCGCTTGACGGCACCGAAAACAAGGCCCGCTTGGGCGCGAACGCCATCCTCGGGGTGTCACTGGCGGTGGCCAAGGCCGCGGCCGAGCATCTGGGCATGCCGCTTTACCGCTATATCGGCGGCACCTCGGCGCGCACTCTGCCGGTGCCGATGATGAACATTATCAACGGGGGCGAGCACGCCGACAACCCGATCGACATTCAGGAATTCATGATCATGCCGGTCGGGGCCGATAGCCTGTCTGACGCCGTGCGCATAGGGGCAGAGGTTTTTCACACCCTTAAAAAAGAACTGTCAGCCGCAGGCCTGAACACCGGCATCGGTGACGAGGGCGGTTTTGCGCCCAACCTTTCAAGCGCTGTCGAAGCGCTTGATTTTATTATGAAATCAATTGAAAAAGCCGGCTATACTCCGGGTAAGGATGTATTTATCGCGCTCGATTGCGCGGCGTCGGAATATTATAAAGACGGGGTTTATGACATGCAGGGCGAGGGCAAAAAGCTGACCGCCGCCGAAAACGCTGACTATATTGCGGCGCTGGTTGATGCTTACCCGATTATCTCGGTCGAGGACCCTATGGACGAGGATGACTGGGAAGGTTGGGCGCTGATCAACGCCAAACTCGGCGGGCGCTGCCAGATTGTCGGCGATGACCTGTTTGTCACCAACACCGAACGGCTGGCGCGGGGCATATCTGAAGGCTCGGCCAATTCTATCCTGATCAAGGTTAACCAGATCGGCACCCTGACCGAAACCCTGAACGCGGTTGATATGGCGCACCGCGCGCGGATGACCGCCGTAATGTCGCACCGCTCTGGCGAAACCGAAGACACCACCATTGCCGACCTGGCGGTGGCCACCAATTGCGGCCAGATCAAAACCGGCTCGCTTAGCCGCTCTGACCGGTTGGCAAAGTATAACCAGCTGATCCGGATTGAGGAAGAACTGGGCGAAACCGGTATTTTTGCCGGACAATCAGTGCTGCGCTAACACGGTTACGCAACCGGCGTTTTTCATCCAATGGCGGGTTTAACCGCGCCGCCTTTCAGATAAAAAACAACCAAACCACCCGCGGTTAAAGTTGGTGGTGGCCCTGCAACGGGTGTATTTTTAGCCTGTTGTGTGCTTAGATTTTTAGCCTGACCGCGCCGCGCGGCCCGCTGTTACGGGCAAAGCGCCACATGGGGCTAGACGATGGCTGCCCCAGCGCTTAGATACTCGACAAAAGGAGTCAGCTATGGCCACTGAAAAATTTGAAGAGATTGTCGAAGACTTCGCGTTTATCGACGAGTGGGAAGACCGCTACCGCTATGTGATTGATCTGGGCAAAAAAATGCCGGCCATGGATGCGGCGCACAAAATCCCCGAAACCAAGGTGCATGGCTGCGCCTCTCAGGTCTGGATTATGCCGGATCTGGATGCCGGGGTTATCCGTTTTACCGGCGACAGCGATGCGATGATCGTGCGCGGGCTTATTGCCACCCTGCACGCGCTTTATGATGGATTGCCCGTTAAGGATGCGTTAAAGGTGGACGCGCTAAAGGAGATGGGGCGGCTGGGGCTGGACCAGCATCTTTCGGCACAACGCAGCAACGGCCTACGGGCGATGATCGAGCGCTTGCGCCTGATCGCAGAAAGACAGGTTGGATAAAATGGATTTGCTGAGCAAGCTTCTGAATGAGCACGACTGGCTGATGGCCGACGGCGCCACCGGCACCAACCTGTTTAACCGTGGGCTGGAAGCCGGCGAGGCCCCCGAGTTGTGGAATGTAGACCAGCCCGATAAAATTCGCGCGCTTTATCAGGATGCGGTCGACAACGGCTCTGATATTTTCCTGACCAATTCGTTTGGCGGCACCGCTGCCCGGCTAAAACTGCACAATGCCCAGCACCGCGTGCGCGAGCTAAACAAGATGGCCGCCGAGCTTGGCCGCGAGGTCGCCGACAAGGCTGGCCGCCCGGTTGTGGTGGCCGGATCGGTTGGCCCCACCGGTGAAATATTTGAGCCCCTCGGCCCGCTTAGCCATGCCGAGGCCGTTGATATGTTTCAAGAACAGGGCGCGGCGCTGATCGAGGGCGGGGCCGACGTGCTGTGGCTCGAAACCATTTCGGCCCCCGAAGAATATAAAGCCGCCGCCGAGGCGTTTGCCAATATTGGCGCGCCGTGGATCGGCACCATGAGCTTTGATACCGCAGGGCGCACCATGATGGGGATGACATCCACGAGTATGGTCGAGATGGTGCAGGGGATAGATAACCGCCCGATCGGCTTTGGTGCCAATTGCGGGGTTGGCGCGTCTGATCTGTTGCGCACCATTCAGGGGTTTAAAGCGGCCAACCCCGCGCTGCCGATCGTGGCCAAGGGCAATGCCGGCATTCCGAAATTCGTGCATGGGCACATCCACTATGACGGCACCCCCGAGCTGATGGGGAAATATGCGGTGATGGTGCGCAATTCCGGCGCCAAAATCATTGGCGGTTGTTGTGGCACCATGCCCGAGCACCTGCGCGCCATGCGCAAGGCGCTGGAAGAAACGCCAATGGGCGCCGCCCCCACGGACGCGGAAATCAACGCCGTGCTCGGCGGGTTTTCGTCTGCATCAGACGGCACCGGCGACGCCCCGGCACCAAAACGCACCCGACGCAGACGCAAATAGTCGTTGTGGGGCATAGCGTTGTCGGTTATCGCTAAGTGATCTTAGGCAAATGCGCCAAAACTTGACAGACAGGTGAATTGCATCGCAAATCGCCATAACTGAGGGATAGCCCAATGTCAGACGAAGAAGACGATCTCATCCTTGATGATCTGGTTGATGACGAACTCGTGCTGCAAATGCACGACGATCTTTATGACGGTATGGCCGATGAAATCGCCGAAGCCGTGCATATTTTGCTTAAGCGCAAGTGGACGCCCTATGATATTTTGACGAAAGCCTTGGTTGAAGGCATGCGCATTGTCGGCATTGATTTCCGCGACGGGATTCTGTTTGTGCCAGAAGTTTTGCTGGCGGCGGGCGCGATGAAAAAGGGCATGGTTATCCTGAAACCGCTATTGGTTGAAACCGGCGCGCCGCAGCTTGGCAAAATGGTGATCGGCACGGTCAAGGGCGACATCCACGATATCGGCAAAAACCTTGTGGCCATGATGATGGAGGGCGCGGGGTTCGAAATAGTAGACCTTGGCATCAACAACCCGGTTGAGGATTACATCGACGCCCTGAAACGTGAAAATGCCGATATTCTGGGCATGTCGGCGCTGTTGACCACCACCATGCCCTATATGAAAATCGTGATTGATACGATGAAGGAACAGGGCATCCGCGACGATTACATCGTGCTGGTTGGCGGCGCACCGCTGAACGAAGAATTTGGCAAGGCCATCGGCTCTGACGCCTATTGCCGCGACGCTGCCGTGGCGGTGGAAACCGCGAAAGAGTTCATGGCCCGCAAGCATAACCAAGCCTGATGCAAACCCTGATCATCGCCTGTGGTGCGCTGGCCCGAGAGGTGCTGGCGCTGACAAGGCTGAACAACTGGCAGCATATGGCGCTTATTTGCCTGCCCGCCGACCTACACCTGCGGCCCGAGCGCATCCCCGCTGCGGTTGAAGCGGCGGTGCTGGCGGCGCGCGGCAAGTATGACCCGATATTCGTGGCCTACGCCGATTGCGGCACCGGTGGTTTGCTGGCGGCACGCTGCGAAGCATTGGGGGTTGAAATGATCAAAGGGCCGCATTGTTATTCGTTTTTCGAGGGCAACGCCGCCTTTGCCGCGCGCGCCGAAGTCACCAGTTTTTACCTGACAGATTTTTTGGCCCGCCAGTTCGAGGCGTTCGTGATCAAACCCATGGGGCTGGATAAACACCCCGAATTGCGCGACATGTATTTTGGCAATTACGAAAAGCTGGTATATTTGGCGCAAACCGATGACGCGAGCCTGACACAGGCGGCCAAAGCCGCCGCCGCGCAGCTTGGTCTGGTTTTCGAGCGCCGCTTTACCGGCTATGGCGATTTGGCCGCGGTGCTGGCAAAGATATCTTAAAGATAGTCCGAGCGGCTAAGGCCATATTTGGCCATTTTTTCGTTCAGGGTGCGGCGGGGCAGCACCAGCTCCTCCATCACCTTGGCAACCGACCCCGCGTGGCGGCGCAGGGCGTTGTCGATCAGCATGCGCTCAAAGGCCTCTACATGCTCTTTTAGCGGCTTTTCGCCGGGGGCTTCGTCGGCGGGCTCATCAGCGGCAGTGGCCAGCAGTTTGCTGACTTCATCTGGCCCGTGCTGGCTTTGCATCACCACCCGCTCGGCCAGGTTTTGTAGCTGCCGGATGTTGCCCGGCCATTGGGCTTTTAGCAGGTTGGCGGCGTCGCCGGCCGAAATTTCGGGGGGTTCAACCCCGTATTCCTCGGCAAAAAGCTGCACAAAGCGCGAAAACAGCACCAGCGTGTCTTCGCCGCGCTCGCGCAGGGTCGGCACCATGATCTCCATGCCCGACAGGCGAAAGTAAAGCGCGGGGCGCAGCCGGTCTTTTAGCGGGGTGCTGCCCTCGTCAAGCGACGAAACCGCGATAATCCGCACCCGCGTCGGCTCTCCGGTATCGTGGGTGCTATCTTGATTCTCGATAAAATCAAGCAACCGCGCCTGAAGCGCGCCCGATAAAGAACCGGCACTTTCAAGGCACAGTGTGCAGGGTTCCGACATTTCGGCGATCGGGCGGATATCGGCTGAATCCGACGGGCCAAACAGGTGTTTGCTCAGGGTTTCTTCATCCAGCGCGGCGCAGTTCAGCGAGACATACTCTTTGCCCTGGCGCGGCCCGCAGGCGTGAATGGCATGCGCGATCAGGCTTTTGCCGGTGCCGGTTTCGCCTGATATCAGCACATGGTTGTCGGCAAAGGCGATATCCAGAATATCCTCGCGCAGTTTTTCGATGCTTGGCGAGGTGCCCATAAGTTTGCGCAGCAAAACCGAGCCGTCAGACAGCTCGCGGCGCAGGGCGCGGTTCTCCATCGTTAGTTTTCGGGCCTTGATCGCGCGTTTGCACAGGCCGGCCAGACGCTCGGGGTCAAACGGTTTTTCCATAAAATCATAGGCGCCGATCTGCATCGCCTCGACCGCCATCTGCACATCGCCGTGGCCGGTGATCAAAATCACCGGCAGGCTCGGATCAGTGCTTTGCAGGCGTTTTAGCATCTCCATTCCGCCCATGCCGGGCATGCGGATATCAGACACCACCACGCCTTTGAACTTGCTGCCAATGTCGGCCAGTGCCGTCTCGGCATTTTCGAAGGTCAGGGTTTTAAACCCGCTTAGCTCCAGCCATTGGCTGATAGATTCGCGCATATGGGCTTCGTCATCGACAATCGCGATTTTATATTCTTCCGACATTATTCTGCTGCCTCTGTTTTTGGTTGGGCCAAGGGGAGTTCAAGGGTGAAAATTGCGCCGAGCGGGGTGGCATTTTGCGCCATCAGTCGGCCACCCATTTCGGTGGCGATGCCGGCCGAGATCGCCAGCCCCAGCCCCACGCCCTCACCCGGGGCTTTGGTGGTGTAAAACGGCTCGAATAGCGCTTCGGGGTCGTCAAAACCGGGGCCGTTATCCTGCACTGTCAGACGGGCGCGGCTATCGGCGGATACCGAAATTTCGATCCGGGGTTCGGGAATGTCTTTTAGCGCGTCCATCGCGTTGCGCAGCAGGTTAACGATAATTTGCTCGACCCGCACCGCATCACCCATGGTTGAAACCGGCGTGTCGGGCAGGGACTGCACAATGCGCACGGTCTGGGTGCCGAGCTGCGGTGCCATCATCGCCATTGCCGAATTCACGCATTGCCGCAGGTCGATCTTTACCGCGACCTCGTCTGATTTGCGGGCGTATGATTTAAGCTGTTTGGTGATCACCCCCATGCGGGCGATCAGGTCGTCAATGCGCTGAAAGCTGGTTTTGGCCTCTTGCAGGCGGTTGCGGCTAACCAGCAGCCGTGCCCCCGCCAGATAGGTGCGCATGGCCGCCAGCGGCTGGTTAAGCTCATGGCTGACCGCGGCCGACATCTGGCCAAGCGCCGCCAGTTTCGAGGCCTGTTCAAGGTTTTGCTCGGCCGATTGCAGGTTGCGCTCGGCGCGCTGGCGTTGCTCCATTTCGGCGGAAAGCCGGGTGTTCAGGGCGCGCAGCTCACTGCTTTCAAGCGACAGGCGCTGCGATTCGCGGGCCCGCCGCCGCGATAGGTAAAAAAACATCAACGCCGCAAAAACCGCGATGCCGGTGGTTTCGAGCGCCAAAATCGCGTTGACCCGCGTGGCGATATTCTGGGTCGAGGCGAAATAGTTGATCTTCCATCCCCGAAACCCGACCGGCGATTCAGCGGCAAACAGGCGCTCGCCGTCAATAAACACAAAATCGTTCAGCGAGGTTTGTTGCAGCGCATCCAGCACCCGTCGCGGGGTAGAACTGCTTTTGTTTTCAAGCAAAGATTGCAACTGCTGCCGCCGCCAGCTCAGCTCGGATGAAAGCTGAACCTCGCCTTGGGCATTAACCAGCGCCACCAGCAGGCCAAGCTGGCGCCACAATATTTCCTGGCGCCGCAGATCGACCTCTACCACCACCACGCCAATGGTTTTTGGCCCGGCTTTAACCTTTTGCGAAAAGAAAAACCGATAGCGGTTCTGGTCGGTTGATCCGGCGGTAAATATCGTGCCGGTATTGCGCAGCGCGTTCATGTAATAGGGTTCGTTGCGAAAAAACTTGCCAATCTGGCGCCGGTTTGAGCTGGCCACAACCCGCCCCGAAATATCGAGCAAAAACACCGAGGCCGAGCCGATTTCTTCGGAAATCTGGATCAGGCGTTGCGAGGTCGAGGCATAGGCATCGGTTTGCAGCGCATTGGTCAGGGTTACGTCCTGGGCCAGCAAAAATGGCACCACCGAGTGCTTTTGCAACGTGCTTTTGATATTGCCCGCATAAAGTGCGGCGCGGGTCTGGGCCTTTGAGCGCAGGTTCTCGGTGAAGCTTTGGGTGAAATACCCGTATGACCCCCAGAGCACCAGAATGGCCAGCACCAGTGATATGCCAATAAAGACGGGCATAATGCGCGCCTGTCGGCGGCTTGATGTTACGGGGCTGTTGGCAGTCATGGCTGATACCTAAGCGGTGATCACAATTTCCTCAAGCATGTTTGATTGGCATGATAGCGGCTTTCCGCTTATCTAGGGGACATAAAACAAGATATTCACATATGAGGAGAGTGAAATGCATTACCACCGTCACGCGCGCTGGGCGATAAAAGAAAGCCGGGCCACGGATGAGGCGTTGTTTTTGAACCGCCGTCAATTGATGACCCGGGCCGGGGCGATGGCAGGGGCTATGGCGGGTGCGGGCCTGATTGCCGGGGCAGCACAGGCATTGCCCGCCGAGGCGCGCTTTTCGCCTGCGGTGCCGCGCGCCAGCGGCTTTGCGCATGCCACCACGCCGATCACGCCCGAAAGCATCAACAGCACCTATAACAATTTTTACGAATTCGGGTCGTCCAAAAGCATCAGTCGCGAAGCGCAGGTGCTTAAATCAGACCCGTGGACCCTGACCATTGACGGCGATGTCGAGCAAGAGATCACCATGGATGTCGATACATTGATGGGCCGGATGCCGATGCAAGAGCGGGTTTACCGCCACCGCTGTGTCGAGGCGTGGTCGATGGTGGTGCCGTGGGTCGGGTTTCCGCTAAAGGATCTGGTGGCGTTGGCGGCACCGCTATCCTCGGCCCGTTATGTGCGGTTTGAGACGTTCTTTGACACCAAAACCGCCCCCGAGCAAAAGGCGAGCTGGTATCCGTGGCCCTATACCGAGGGCATCACCATGGGCGAGGCCACCAATGACTTGGCGATGATCGTGGTCGGGGCTTATGGCAAGGTGCTGCACAAGCAGTTCGGCGCGCCGCTGCGGCTGCATCTACCGTGGAAATACGGGTTCAAGTCGATCAAGTCGATCTCTAAAATCACCTTTACGTCGCGCAAACCAAAGGGGTTCTGGGAAACGCTGAACGGGCGCGAATACGGGTTTTGGGCCAATGTGAACCCCGAGGTGGACCACCCGCGCTGGTCGCAAGCCACCGAAAAACCGCTGGGGCAGAACGACCGTGTGCCAACGCAGCTGTTTAATGGCTACGGGGCCGAGGTTGCGGGCATGTATGCGGGGATGGAGGGGCAGCGTTCAACCTGGTTTTAAGGGCAGAGGGGGCTGT
>CAYWXQ010000003.1:18750-27829 GCA_964462475.1 uncultured Rhodobacterales bacterium
CCCCCCGAGGATATTTGCCCAAAGTAGAGGGTTAAGTGGTGGCCATGAGGCCTTGGGCGAGGCTGGTGAAGATGTGGCTGCCATCGTTGCCGCCCAAAGCGGGGTCGTTCAGGCGTTCGGGGTGGGGCATCATGCCGAGAACGCGGCGGTTTTCTGACAGGATGCCGGCGATGTCGTCAACCGAGCCGTTGGGGTTGTCGGCATAGCGAAAGGCAATGCGGTCGTCTGATTTTAGCGTGTCGAGGAGGGCGGGGTCGGCAATATAGTTGCCATCATGGTGCGCCACGGGGATGGTCAGGCGCTGGCCGGTTGCAAGCGTATTGGTGAACGGGCTGTTGTTGGTGGCGGTGAGCAGATCAACATCTTTGCACACAAATTTTAGCCCCGCATTGCGCATCAGCGCGCCGGGCAGCAAACCGGCCTCTATCAGCACCTGAAAACCGTTGCACACGCCGATCACATGCCCGCCTTTATTGGCGAAATCAACCACGGCGCGCAT
This sequence comes from uncultured Rhodobacterales bacterium, assembly GCA_964462475.1. GTDB lineage: Bacteria > Pseudomonadota > Alphaproteobacteria > Rhodobacterales > Rhodobacteraceae > UBA3077. The sequence goes on from CAYWXQ010000003.1 coordinate 19,250, forward strand.
AATCGGCATCCGCGCCGCGATCGCGCCGCAGCGCAGGTAATCGCCAAAGCTGAATCCGCCGGGAATGGCGACCACATCCAGCCCCTTTGGCAGTGACGGCTCTTTGTGCCAGACCATTTGCGCGGGTTTGCCCGAGGCCCGCTGTAGCCCGACCGCAAGGTCGCGGTCGCAGTTGGAACCGGGAAAGACGATGACGGCGGATTTCATGAGCTTGCCTTTGGTTGTGTGTCGCGTTTACGGGCGAGAGATTTAACCCATGCCCAAAGCACTGCCGAGATCAGCGCGAACATGACGCCGATGGACAGGATGACCGAGGCGAGCACATAGTTAAAGGTAAATCCGGGGAAGCGGACATTGCCATTTAGCGCGGGATCATACAAAATTATCTGCTCGGTGCCGATGGCCAAATTGAATTGGGGGCCGAAAATGCCGAGCCTGCCGGTGGTTTCAGCCCCGTCGGGTAAAACATAGGAAAACGTCGGCGAATAAAGCATGACCCCGTTTTCGGTTTCGATCTGGCTAATGCTGGTAACGGTGCCGGTAGTTTGTTGGGCGTTGACCACCCACATAAAGCTGGAAAACAGCAAAAACGCCCCACCGGAAACAAATAGCGCCGGGGTCATCCAGACCAGCAGCTTTGTCAGCCATGATGGCGCGGTCTTTCCGGTTTCTGATTTGACGAAAAACACGCTGTTATCAGGGCTTTTTGTCATTATAAAACCTCTATTTTATAGTCCTCGATCACCGTGTTGGCGAGCAGCTTTTCACACATGTCTTTCAGCGTTGCCATGGCTTTTTCACGGTCGGTTTCGGCCAGATCAAGCTCGATCACCTTGCCCTGACGCACGCCGTCAATGCCGCCAAAACCCAACGCGCCAAGCGCGTGTTGAATGGCCTTGCCTTGCGGGTCGAGCACGCCGTTTTTAAGGGTAATATCTACACGGGCTTTCATGATTTGCTCCTTAATGCACCAGTTTGGGGCCATTGCCCGTGCCGGACTTTTTGGGCATCACCCCAAGGCGGGTGGCGACCTCGGTATACGCATCGGCAAGGTTGCCCAGATCGCGGCGAAACACGTCTTTATCAAACTTCTCGCCGGTTTCGATATCCCACAACCGGCAGCTATCGGGCGAGATTTCGTCGGCCACGATCAGGCGCTGGAAATCGCCGTCAAATACCCGGCCGATCTCGATCTTAAAATCAACCAGCTTGATGCCGACGCCAAACATAACCCCCGACAAAAAGTCGTTAACCCGTAGCGCAAGGCTGACCATCTCGTCGAGGTCAGGTTGGCTGGCCCAGCCAAAGGCAATGGCGTGTTCCTCGGTCACCAACGGGTCGCCAAGCGCGTCGTCTTTATAGTAAAACTCGACAATCGGGCGGGGCAGGGGGGTGCCCTCTTCAATGCCTAGCCGCTTGGCCATGCTGCCCGCCGCGATGTTGCGCACCACGACCTCGAGCGGAATGATTTCAACCATGCGCACCAGTTGTTCGCGCATGTTCAGGCGGCGAATGAAATGTGTTGGCACGCCGATGGCATTAAGCCCGGTCATAAAATGCTCGCTCAGGCGGTTGTTGAGCACGCCTTTGCCCTCGATCACCGCGTGCTTTTCAGCGTTGAAGGCGGTGGCATCATCCTTGAAATATTGCACAACCGTGCCGGGCTCTGGCCCCTCAAAGATGATTTTGGCCTTGCCTTCATAGATCATTTTACGCCGTGCCATGGCAGGTCTCCGCGAATAGGAGGTGGGAATAGCCGCTCTATAGGGGCAAGCCGCGCCATAAGCAAGGATTCGCGGGCGCGGCACTTGAAACAAGGGGGGGCGGGCTGTTAACTGTAAGGCAACAGCAACGCTTCAGGAGTCTGAATATATGTCTACCTTTGATGACCGCGAAAACGCCTTTGAAAACAAGTTCGCCTATGACGCCGAAACGCGGTTCAAAATCGATGCGCGGCGCAACAAGCTATTGGGCCTGTGGGCTGCCGGGCTGTTGGGAAAATCGGGCGACGATGCCGCTGCCTATGCGGTTGAGGTCATTAAATCCGATTTTGAGGAAGCCGGTGATGAAGACGTGATTCGCAAGGTTACAGGCGATCTGGCGGGTAAGGCAGATGACGCCACCATTCGCGCCAAGCTCGCCGAATATGCGACCATTGCCGCCGAACAAATCGCCGAGGGCTAACGGCTGACAGGTTGAAATAGGGGCCGTTGCGTGCCGTCATGCACGCTGCGGTTTTTGTGTATGATCGGTTTTCGGCTGAAACCTTGGTATAAAATTGATTTCAGTTGATGGAAATCAACTCGCGGGGTCGTGGGTTTGGTATCAAAGGTGCGAAAACTTTAAGGAGAAAACGATGTCTTACAAAGATTTGCTGGTCCATCTTGATGACAGCGCAATTTGCGCCGAGCGCGTGGCCGCCGCGATCGCCTTGGCCAAACGTGACAACGCCCGCTTAACCGGTCTTGCGATGGAGCTGGAATCAACGATTTCGACCTATATCGGCATTGATTTTCCCAGCAGCCTGACAGCGGCGCAGCAAGCGATTGTTGAAAAGGCCGCCGGTAGTGCGGTGGCCAAGTTCGAGACGGCTGCCAAGGCCGCAGGCGTTGATTGCGCGGTGCGGGTGGTGAAATGCCCGGCAACCAAAGCGGCGTCAAGGCTCGGGTTTTTTGCGCGTCATGCAGATATGACGTTTGTCGGCCAGCCCAACCCAGATTCGGCGGGGCGGGCGTTTCAGGAATCGCTGCTTGATGCGGTGATGCAGCATTCGGGGCGGCCGGTTTATGTGGTGCCCTATATTGGCCGGTTCGAGGCCAAAACCCGCAAGGCAGTGATTGCGTGGGATGGCAGCAAAAAAGCGGTGCGGGCGGTGAACGATGCCATTCCGATGCTGAAAGCGCGGGCCGAGGTTGATGTGCTGGTGGTAAACCCCAAGCCTCGCAGCGATGCGTTTGGCGGTCAGCAAGGCGAAAATCTGGTTGGCCACCTGTCGCGCTACGGGATCAACGCCAAGGTGGTTGAGCGCACCTATCCAGAGGTCGGGGTTGATACGGTGATTTTGAACTATATCGCTGATTCCGGGGCCGATTTGCTGGTGATGGGGGCTTTTGGCCACTCGCGCTTGCGCGAAAAGGCGTTTGGCGGCGTGACCAACTCGATCCTGCAACAGATGACGGTGCCTGTTGTTATGGCCGAATAGGGCCGGTGGCGGCGCGTTTGCTGTTGCATAGCTTTGCAAAACATGCACCCGCGCCGCGCTTTTAACGCAGCGATTGTGGCAGCGGTTTCAGGGAATATCCGTCAGGTATTGCTATGTTTTCCGCGCACGCAATCACTAAAACGCGGCGCGCATGCAAGGGTTCCAAACAGTGCCCCCTTGCCGCGCCGCCACCGCGTCGCACACGCATTTTTGCCTTTGGCAAAAAGCCGCCCGCAGGGCGTATATCCGCGGTCAGCCAAACACTCGGCTAAAGATCGTATCCACATGTTTGGTGTGGTATCCAAGGTCGAATTTATCTTCGATCTCGGCGTCAGAGAGCACGGCGGCAACGTCGGGGTCGGCTTTAAGCTCGGTCATGAAATCAGCCCCCTGCTCCCAGACCCGCATGGCGTTGCGCTGCACTATCCGGTAGCTGTCTTCGCGCGACAGGCCTTTTTGGGTCAGCTCCAGCAATACCCGTTGTGAGTGCACCAGCCCCTGAAATTTGTTCATGTTTGCCAGCATGTTGTCGGGGTAGATCACCAGTTTATCCACCAGTCCCGTCAACCGCATCAGCGCAAAATCAAGGGTGATGGTGGTATCCGGCCCGATGTTGCGCTCAACGCTCGAATGCGAGATATCGCGCTCGTGCCACAGGGTTACATTTTCCAGCGCCGGCACCACCGCCATGCGCACCAGCCGCGCCAGGCCGGTCAGGTTCTCGCTTAACACCGGGTTGCGCTTGTGCGGCATCGCTGATGAGCCCTTTTGCCCTTTCGAGAAAAACTCCTCGGCCTCCAGCACCTCGGTGCGCTGCATGTGCCGGATCTCGGTGGCGATGTTTTCAATCGAGGCCCCGACCACGCCAAGCGCTGCAAAAAACGCCGCATGGCGATCACGCGGGATCACTTGTGTAGAAATTGGCTCGCAGGCAAGGCCAAGCTCGGCGCACACATGTTCTTCAACGCTGGGGTCAATATTGGCAAAGGTGCCAACCGCGCCCGAAATCGCGCCGGTGGCGACCTCGCCGCGCGCGACCCGCAGGCGGCGCAGGTTGCGGTCCATCTCGGCATAAAAGCGCGCAAATGTCAGCCCCATGGTGGTCGGCTCGGCATGGATGCCGTGGCTGCGGCCAATACGGATGGTCATTTTATGCTCGTAAGCGCGGCGTTTCAGCGCTTCTAGCAGCGCCTCCATATCGGCGATCAACAGGTCGGCGGCGCGCACAAGCTGCACGTTAAAGCAGGTATCAAGCACGTCGGAGCTGGTCATGCCCTGATGCACAAAACGGGCGTCTTCATTACCGACAATATCAGCCAAATGGGTCAAAAACGCGATAACATCATGTTTGGTCACGGCCTCGATCTCGTCAATTTTGGCAACGTCGAACTCCACATCCTTGGCCTTCCACAGCGCATCTGCATTGGCTTGCGGGATCACCCCGAGCTTGGCTTGCGCGTCCGACGCATGGGCCTCGATCTCGAACCAGATGCGGAACTTGGTCTCGGGGGACCAGATAGAAACCATTTCAGGGCGGGAATAACGGGGAATCATGGCGGCACCTTCGTTGAGAACTGATAGGGGCGCTGATAGCGCCTGGGGAGCAAACTCTCAAGCAACGAAACCGGGTTTTTGGCAGTGGGTAACGTTGAAATCGGCCAATTCCGGCAGGAGTGAACTTTGTCTAGCGCAGAGAGATGGTCGCAAAAATTCGGACCACCCTCGACCACGGCATATTTACCCCGGATGCAGCCGTTTAGCCCCAGACTTTGACGGTGTATTACATTCCACCAAATGGAAGGAAGCACCATGGGACGAGTTTTTACACAGAGTTTCGGACACTCCCGAGCAAGGCTCAATCTTGTCGCAATTGGCCGATTTTGTAGTGACTCCCACCCAAGTGCGCCCCACCTGAATAGCCGGTATTTCACAAAACCCTTTATTGTCCACGCTTACCACCCAGCCCCGCCTGCTAGCGCATCCAAAAGGTCCGTTCATCGAGCGCCTGACAAGCCGCACCTGTTAATCTTGGTGCCAACGCCGGGCGCCAGCCCGGTTATCTCTTATCGCGCGTGCGCGATTCCGCTGGGTTAGTTGACCAGGGTCGCCTCGGTCGCGGCGATCACGTCGTCCATACCAACCCCGTCGGCAAGTTCAACCACCTTTAGCCCGCCTGTCACAACATCATAAACCGCCAGCTCGGTGATAATCCGCTGCACCACGGCCTTGCCGGTTAATGGCAGCGTGCAGTCGCGCAGCAGCTTTGACGCCCCGTGCTTGTTAACCTGATCCATCACCACCACAACCCGCCGCACACCGGCCACAAGGTCCATCGCGCCGCCCATGCCTTTTACCAGCTTGCCAGGGATCATCCAGTTGGCAAGGTCCCCCGTTTCGGAAACCTCCATCGCGCCAAGGATGGCCATATCTATATGCCCGCCCCTGATCATCGAAAAACTGTCAGCCGACGAAAAATACGAGGTCCGGTCAAGCTCGGTAATGGTCTGCTTGCCGGCATTGATCAGGTCGGCGTCAACCTCGCTTTCCAGCGGAAACGGCCCCATGCCCAGCATGCCGTTTTCGGACTGCAATGTCACATCCACCCCGTCAGGAATGTGATTGCTCACCAAGGTCGGAATGCCGATCCCGAGGTTGACATACATGCCGTCTTGCAGCTCTTGTGCGGCCCGTGCCGCCATCTGGTTTCTATCCCAAGCCATAATAGCCCCCTATGCCGCCCGCGTGGTGCGGTTTTCGATTTTCTTTTCGGCGGTGCTTTGCACCAGCCGGTTCACAAATATTCCGGGTGTGTGAATAAGATCGGGGTTCAGGCTGCCAACCGGCACGATCTCCTCAACCTCGGCAATGCAAATCTTGCCGCATGTCGCCGCGTTGGGGTTAAAGTTGCGCGCGGTTTTGCGATACACAAGGTTGCCCTGTGCGTCGCCCTTCCATGCCTTTACCAGCGACAGATCCGCAAAAATGCCCTTTTCCATGATAAAGGTGTCGCCGCCGAAATCCTTGTGCTCTTTACCCTCGGCGATCACGGTGCCAACCCCGGTTTTGGTATAAAAGCCAGGAATGCCCGCGCCGCCAGCCCGCATCCGTTCGGCCAGCGTGCCTTGGGGGGTGAACTCCAGCTCCAGCTCTCCGCTTAGATACTGGCGCATGAACTCGGCATTTTCGCCGACATAAGACGAGATCATTTTCTTGATCTGCCGGGTTTCCAGCAACTGACCAAGACCCCAACCATCGGTGCCCGCATTGTTGCTGGCCACGGTCAAATCCTTGACGCCGGTATCGCGCAACGCCTCGATCAGCGTTTCGGGAATGCCGCACAGGCCAAACCCGCCCACGGCTAAAAGCATGCCGTCAAACGGGATGCCTGCCAGCGCCTCGGCCGCGCTTCCATAGATTTTATCCATCAATATTTCCTCCAGAATCCTGTGGCGACTACATGCCCTTGGCAGGCAACTGTCAATACGCTACAGGCCAAAACCTTTTGCATAGCCGTTAATCAAATCTGCCACCATCTGCTGCATCATGGTCGAGGGCTGCTGCCCCGCGATCCGCGCCCCCAGCGGGTCTTTGGCATCAATCCTGCTGCCGCTCATTTCTTGTAGCACCGCATGGCCGCAAAACGGCACATGCACCTCTGAATACCCGCCCTCATGCGCCATTATCAGCCGTCCGCCGCATATATCCGCGCTTGCCTGCATTAGCGCGCGGGTCATCAGCCTAAATGTCTCGGCCCCGCACAGCATCCGCGACAGCGGGTCCACGCCCGAGGCATCAAACCCGCAGGCAACCACAATCAGATCGGGGCGAAACGCTTGCAGGCGGGGCAAAACCAAACGGCTGAAAGCATAGAGATAGCTGTCATGCCCCGCGCCCGGTGGCAGCGGGATGTTCATGTTAAACCCTTTGCCCGCGCCCTCGCCAACCGCCGCGACCCCGCCGGTATTTAACGGATAGTTGTTTTCCTGATGCAGCGAGATCGTCAGCACATCATCGCGGTCATAAAATATTGCCTCGGTGCCGTTGCCGTGGTGCACATCCCAGTCCACCACCGCCACCCGCAGTGGCTGCATAGCCTCAATTGCCACTGCGATATTGGCCAGCAGGCAAAACCCGTTTGACCATTCGGGCAGGCAATGATGCCCCGGCGGGCGGCATAGCGCATAGGCGTTTTGCACATCCCCCGCCAGCACGGCCCGCACCGCACCAATCACCAACCCCGTAGACAGGCTGGCAATTTCATACCCCCCGGGGCCAAAGGGCGTGCGCAGGCCCAGCTCTCCACCCCCCGCGTCACTTTTGGCTTTAAAGCTGTCAAGATAGCTTTGCGGATGCACAGACAGCAGTTCGGCTTTGGTTGCCGGCGGCGCGGATTGCACCGCCAGTTCATCGGCCAGCTCCGTGACCTTTAGCAGGTTATAAAGCCGACGCTTGGTTTCAGGGTTTTCGGGTAGGCCTCCGGCGGCCAGCGGCTGCACCAGCCCGCCCACGGGGGCGGTCAGGGCATAGTTGCCCCCCGAATGCCAAAAGCATTTCTCGTCAACAAAAAATCCGGTTTGGGCCATGGCAGGGCTCGCTTATGGGGAAAGGCAGGTTTCCAGTGCCGCCATGATGCCGCGATAAAACCGGAATGTAAATTCCGGCTGGCCACTATATTTTGCCCCCAACGGGTCGATCTCTACCCGCGCGGCGTCGGGCAACAGGGTGGCGGGGCGGGGTTCATTGGGGTCGATAATCAGGCAAACAGCGCCGGTTAGCCGTGAAATCCGCGACAGGCTGCGCGCGCCGGCGCGATTGCCGGTAATATCGCTAAGCGACCCGCTATATGGCAACCCCAGCCGCCGCTCCAGATACTGATACGCGTCGTGCGAGGTCACTAGCCGGATATTCGCCGCCCGCAGCTGCGCGCCAAAAGCCGCGAAATCAGCCGATATCGCCTGCAACCGCCCCAGCACGCCCGCCAGATTGGCCTGAAATAGCGCCGTGTTTTCAGGCGCTACCCGCACAAGTTCGGCAGTAATGCGGCGCGCCCATAGCGCGGTGATTTCGGGGTCAAGCCATAGGTGGGGGTCGCCCTCGGGGCGCGCGCTACCATCAAAACCGCGCGCGTTCAACGCCAGCGGGGCGACCGAGGGCAGCTCCCCCAGCCGGATCACCCGCCCGTCGGGCAGGCCACGCACCACGCGGGCCAGCCACGGCTCCATATCGACCCCGACCGCAAATACCAGATCGGCCCGCGCCAGCGCCGCCATTTGCGAGGGGCGCAGTTGAAAGCTGTGCGGCTCGGTGTTGGGGGGCACCAGAACGGCGGGCTTACCGACGCCGGCCATCAAATCGCCAACCAGTCCGGCCAGCGGGGT
>CAYWXQ010000003.1:27929-31624 GCA_964462475.1 uncultured Rhodobacterales bacterium
CGGCGGGCTTACCGACGCCGGCCATCAAATCGCCAACCAGTCCGGCCAGCGGGGTGATGCTGACCATAACCGATTGCGCCGGTGCCGCTACTGGCCCCAGCAAAACAAGGATAAAAAGTAGGATGCGCATGGGGTTTCCGGTTGTTTGGGGTTTTAGGGTCGTTTGTGGTTTTCCGGTTGTCGGGGTCGCGTTAGCCGCGCCGCATCATTTTTTTGGCCATGCCGATCATGCCCGTCAGCACACCGCCACCGGCAAGGGCTGCCAGCGCGGTGGTAACCAGACCGGCAAAATCAAACCCGTTTACCGCGCCGTCCATCCCCGCCAGCGGCGCCGCCATGTCGCTAACCGAAAACATCGCCGCAACCTGCGCGGCAAACCAGCCGCCAATGCCGCCGGCAAGCGTATTGCCGATGGTGCCAAGGTTGAGCTTTTTCACGATACCCCCCAGCGCATTGCCCCCCGCAGCCCCGAACAGGGCGCTGATAACAAGATTGGTAAACATGTGTGTCCTCTTGGCCAAGGGGCAGGGTTTGCCCGTTTGCCCCAGCATAACCGCTGCAATCATCCTGTGCAACCAGATTGCCATGCCTGCCAGATTTGGCTTTGGCACCGGCGCTGGCTGGTGTAAACTTGTGGCCAGAAAAAGGAAAATAAAATGCCCGATTCCCGCCCGCTATCGGGTTTGCACGTTGTCGAGTTTGCCGGTATCGGCCCCGCCCCCTATGCGGGCCAGCTATTGGCCGACCTTGGCGCCGATGTGGTGGTGATAGATCGCCCGCAACGCGGCGAAATCGGCTTGGCCAAAAGCGTTGATCGGCGCGGCAAACGCTCGATCGTGATCGACCTTAAAACCAAACGCGGTGCGGCACTGGCTGCCAGGCTGGCCACCCGCGCCGATGTGCTGATAGAGGGCAACCGCCCCGGCGTGATGGAGCGGCTCGGCCTGGGGCCAGCGCCGCTGATGGCGCAAAACCCGGCGCTGGTTTACGCCCGCATGACCGGCTGGGGGCAATCCGGCCCAATGGCGATGCAGGCGGGGCATGATATCAATTATATCGCGCTTACCGGCGCGCTGCACGCGATGGGCGACGCTGACCGCCCGCCGCCGCCGCCGCTTAATCTGGTTGGCGATTTTGGTGGCGGGTCGCTGTTTTTGATCATGGGCATTCTGGCAGCGCTTTACGCGGTGCGCGGCACGGGGCGCGGGCAGGTGGTGGATGCGGCGATTGTTGATGGCGTTAGCTCGATGATGGGCATGTTTCACGGGCTGCACGCCGCGGGCAACTGGGGCACGGCGCGGCAGGCCAACTGGCTGGATGGCGGCGTGCCCTATTACCGCTGTTATCGCTGCGCTGACGGGCGGTTTATGGCGGTGGGCTGCATAGAGGCGCGGTTCTTTGCCCAGATGCTGGATTTGCTTGGTATCGCCGCCGGTGATTTTGGCGCGCAGCATAACACCGCCCTGCATCCCGCCCAAATGGCACGGCTTGAGTCGGTTTTTGCCCACAAAACCATGGCCGACTGGGCCGGTATTTTTGCCAATAGCGATGCCTGCGTTACCCCTGTGCTAACCTATGAAGAGGCCGCCACCCACCCCCATATGGCGGCGCGGGGCACCCTTGAAACCAAGGGAAATATGCGCCACCCCGCTGTGGCCCCGCGCTTTGAAACCCCGATCAAAACGCCAGATACCCTGCCCGAAGACGGCGCGGATACCGTTGATATACTTGAAGCGACCGGGATCACGGATATCGCTGAATTATGCGCCGACGGCGTGGTCAGGCAGGCCTAGATGGATATGAAAAACCTCGATCTGGTTGTCGTCGGCGCGGGCATTGGCGGGCTGGCGGTGGCCACGGCACTGGCACAGCGCGGCGCGCGGGTTACGGTGTTTGAACAGGCCGAAGCGCTGGGCGAGGTTGGCGCGGGTTTGCAGATCAGCGCCAACGGTGTGGCGGTGCTAGAGGCCTTGGGCCTGCGCGCCGCCGCCGCCAAGCTGGCCAATACGCCCGAAGCGATTGTGCTGCGCGATTATCGCGGCGCGCAGGTGGCACGCCTGCCGATGGGCGCGGCGGCCAAGGCGCGCTACGGGCGGCCCTATTGGCAGTTTCACCGCGCCGATCTGCTGTCGGTGCTGGAAACCGGCGCGCGCAACGCGGGGGTGGAAATTATATTCGACCAACGGCTGGAAACCGCGTTACAAACCCAAAGCGGGGTGGAGCTCGGGTTTAACACTGGCACCAGCCAGCGCGCGGATGCGGTGATCGGGGCTGACGGTGTGCGCTCAACCCTGCGCGGGTTGGCTTTTGGCGGGCAGGCGGCGCGTTTTACCGGACAGGTGGCGTGGCGCGGGCTGGTGCCGGCCGCTGCCCTGCCGGATGGGATGTTTGAAAACGCCGCGCAGGTGTTTATGGGGCCGGGGCGGCATTTGGTGGCCTATCCGCTGCGGGGCGGCACGCTGGTTAATTTTGTTGCGGTGGAAGAACGCAAAAGCTGGGTTGAGGAGGGCTGGAATATACCCGACAGCCCTGAAAACCTGTGCGCGGCCTTCAAGGGGTTCGCCCCGCCGGTGCAGGCGCTTTTGGCGGCGGTTGAAGAAACCTTTTTATGGGGGCTATTCAACCATCCGGCATTGCCGCACTGGCATAATGGCCGCATGGTGTTGCTGGGCGATGCCTGCCACCCGATGCTGCCGTTTTTGGCCCAAGGCGCGGTGATGGGGCTGGAGGACGCCTATGTGCTGGCTGACCGGCTGGCCGTGGCCAACAGCATTGAAGCCGGTTTGCAACGCTATGAAACCGCGCGCAAGGCGCGGGCAACGCGGGTGCAGGCGGGGGCGGCGCGCAATGCGTGGTCGTATCATTTGCGCCAACCGCTGTTTCGCGGGGCGGCACACAAAGTGTTATCCATGCTGCCAAGCGGGGCCTTGATCGGGCAGTTTGATTGGCTGTATGGTCACGACGTGACCGCAAAAAGCGAGGGCTGAATGCTGAAATTTCTGATCATCGCGTTGGGCCTTGCGCCGTTTGCCGCCCCGACTGTCACGCAGGCACAAAGCTTTCCGGCGCTGGGCACCGGTCTGGCAAGCTGCGAATCGCTTTGGGTCGAGCGCAACCAGATATTCAACGAGGCAGGCGCGTGCTTTAATACCCGCCTTGGGCAATCGGTTTTTGATAGTGACGAGTGCAGCCCCGGCCCGCCTGCGCTGTCCGAAGGCGACCTGAACCGGCTTGCGGGGATCGAGCGCGCCGAGGCGCGGCTGGCCTGCGCCATTAACACCAATAGCGAAAACATTACGGTTGATGGCCGCTATGGCCCGCTGCGTTTTGGCGAAGGGGCGATCAGGCTGGGGCCATGGCTGCGGGTGCTGTCTACGCTTGATGTGTTTCCGCGCGATGGCGGGCGGCAGCGCAGTTGCGTGGTTGACGGGCTATCGGGCAAACCCGAAGACACGCTGGCCCTGCGCAGCGGCCCCGATGTGCGCTACCGCAAAATAGGCGAGCTTGTAAACGGCACACGGGTGTTTTCGGGCGCGGCATGTATCGGGCGCTGGTGTTTTGCTGAATCGGTGCAGGTCGGCAACCGGATCGAGCGCCGCAATGGCTGGTTTCATGTGCGCTGGTGTCGGGCTTAGCGGGTCCTGACCCTTATGTATCTATGATCTGCTATATTTCCCCCGATCCATTGGTTTGCA
>CAYWXQ010000004.1:0-30139 GCA_964462475.1 uncultured Rhodobacterales bacterium
CCACCAGTGCCCCGAGCGTCGCCAGCACCTCGGACATATGCGCAAGGGTGTCGGCGTTGTTTTGCTGGCTGGCATCGAATGCCCAGTTTTGCCGAAAATGATACGAGCCGCGATTGGGCCAATGCAGTTGGTAAAGGTCGATGACATCGGTTTTCAGCCGTTTCAGGCTGGCCTCGACCGCGAGGGTGATGGTTTCAGCCGAGATCGGCGCGCCACCCCGCACCGCCTTGGCACCACTGCCCGAAACCTTGGTGGCGATCAGCACATCATCGCGTTTACCGGTGCGGGCCAGCCAGTTGCCAATAATGACCTCGCTATCGCCGCAGGTCTCGGCCGCAATCGGGTTAACGGGGTAAAGTTCGGCGGTGTCTATCAGGTTGATACCGGCCTCGAGCGCCATATCAAGCTGGCGGTGGGCGTCGGGTTCGCCGGTTTGGGTGCCAAAGGTCATGGTGCCAAGAGAAAAGACGCCGGTTTTTAGGCCGGTGCGGCCGACAGGATTGGTTTTCATTGGGGGGCTCCGCTGGTTTTTTGCCAGCCTAGCGCAGATTGTCACAAAGGAAAAGCATTGACGGGTTGTTCTGCGCGCCATTGCCCCCTACATATTCCCCATGAAAAATCCGTTGAAACTGTTCAAATCAGAGCCCAAAATCGCCGTGATCCGGCTGGTGGGGGCCATTGGCACCGGCCGCAACTCGCTTACCGATGCCGGGCTGGCGCCGCTGATCGAAAAAGCCTTTGCCAAGGGCAAGCCAAAAGCGGTGGCGCTGCAAATCAACTCGCCCGGGGGGTCACCGGCGCAATCGGCGCTGATCGCGGCGCACATCCGGCGGCTGGCGGCAGAAAAAGAGCTGAAGGTCTATGCCTTTGTCGAGGATGTCGCGGCCTCGGGCGGCTATTGGCTGGCGACCGCGGCCGATGAAATTTATAGCGATGATAATTCGATTATCGGCTCGATCGGGGTGATCTCTGCCAGTTTCGGCTTTCATGAACTGCTTAAAACCCATGGTATCGAGCGGCGGGTTTACACGGCGGGCGAAGACAAATCGATGCTCGACCCGTTTCGCCCCGAGCGCGAGGAAGACATCGTGCGGCTAAAAGATTTGCAGGCGCGCATTCATATGAACTTTATTGCGCAGGTGCGGCGGCGGCGCGGCGATAAACTGGCCGGTGAAAACCTGTTTACCGGCGAAATCTGGGTCGGGCAGCAGGCGGTCGATAACGGGCTGATCGACGGGCTGGGCCATATGGTGCCGGTGATGAAAGACCTGTTTGGCGATAAAACCACCTTCAGGGTCTATGGGCAAAAAAAGGGGCTGCTGGCGCGGTTTGGCGCCTCTATTCTGGCGCAAATAGAGGAGCGCAGCCTGTGGGCGCGCTTTGGGCTATAGCGCATGTTTTTGAAAATTGTTGTTATATTTTTACTGGTGATGATGCTGATCGGGATGATCGGCAAATGGCGCAACCCAACCCCGAAATCCAGCGGCAAACGCGCGCGCAAATGCAAGACCTGCGGTAGTTTTATTATTGGCAACGGCCCCTGCGCCACCTGTGTGAAAAAGGGCAAATAGATGGCGTTTTGGCTGGTGGCAAGCGGGCTGGCGCTGCTGGTTCTGGCCGGAGACTTTCTGGTAAAAGGCGCGGTAGCGCTTAGCCTGCGACTGGGGGTGCCGACGCTGGTTGTCAGTGTAACCATCGTCGGTTTTGGCACCTCTGCCCCCGAAATGCTGATCGCCATCCAGTCGGCGCTAGAGGGCGCGCCGGGGCTGGCGCTGGGCAATGTGGTTGGCTCTAACACCGCCAACGTGCTGTTGGTGCTGGGGCTTCCGGCGCTGCTTTATACGCTTGATACCTCCAAAAGCGACACCCGCCGGATTTATATTATGATGATGGCGGTGTCCGTTATTTTTGTGGCGCTCGCCTTTATGGGGCCGCTTTATTTGTGGCACGCGGCGGTGCTTTTGGGGCTGCTCGGGGTGATGTTATGGGATAACCTGCAAGCGGCGCTATCAACCCGCAACGGGCCGGTTGATGCTGACCTTGCGGCGCTTCAGGGCATTCGCCCCAATATGCCGGGATGGCGGATGGCGATGTATATCGGGGCCGGTGTTGTCGGCCTGCCGTTGGGGGCGCAGCTGATGATCGAGGGCGCGCTGATGATCTCGGCCCGGTTCGGGCTTGGCGACGAGATTATCGGGCTGACGCTGGTGGCGATCGGCACGTCGCTGCCCGAGCTGGCCACCACCACGGTGGCGGCTTTGCGGCGCGAGGCCGATGTGGCGCTTGGCAATGTTATTGGCTCCAACATGTTTAACCTGCTGGCGATCATGGGGGTGACCTCGCTGTTTGGGCCGCTGCAGGTAGCGCCCGAGTTTTTGCAGTTTGATTTGTGGATCATGCTCGGGGCCTCGGCGCTGCTGGGGGTATTTGTGTTTTCAAAACTGGTTATGACCCGCCTGTGGGGCGTTGCATTTTTGGGGTTGTATGTGCTTTATATGATCTACCTTTTAGGGAGATAATCAATGGTAACGGCAGCATTGGTAACCGGAAGTGCTACGCGGCTGGGGCAGGCAATGCTGCTGCGGTTGGCGGCGCGCGGGGCCGATGTGGTGGTGCATTATGCCTCCAGCGCCGACGCGGCCACCGCCACCGTGGCCAAGGCCCGCGCGCTTGGCGTCAACGCCGTGGCCTTGCAGGCTGATTTGCTGGATGCCGGCGCGGTCGCCGAACTGGTGCCGCGCGCGGCGGCCGCGCTGGGCAAGCCGCTGGATGTGCTGGTCAACAATGCCTCTATTTTTGAATATGACACCCTGCAAACCGCCACCGCCGACAGCTGGGCGCGACACATCGATTCCAATCTGCGCGCGCCGGTTTTTTTAACGCAAGCCTTTGCCGCGCAGGCCCCTGAAACCGGCGATGATGGCGCGCCGCTGGCAATGGCCAACGTGATTAACATGATCGACCAGCGGGTGCGCAAACCAACGCCTGAATTCATGACCTATAGCGTGGCCAAGGCCGGTTTATGGGCCTTTACCAAGACCGCCGCACAGGCACTGGCGCCGCGAATCAGGGTTAACGGCATTGGCCCGGGCCCGACATTGATAGGCAGCCGCCAATCTGAAGAACACTTCGCAAACCAGCGGAAAGCCACGATTTTAGAGCGCGGGTCAAACCCTGCCGAGATTTGCCGCGCCCTTGATTTCATTCTTGATTCACCGGGTTTTACCGGCCAATTGCTGTGCATGGATGGCGGCCAGCACCTTGCGTGGCAGACCCCCGATATTCAAGGCATTGAATGAGGGCGGCGCAAGTTGTCCACTTTTTAACGCTCTGTTCACAAAACTGTAAAAAAACCTTAATAGATTCAACCATGTAGCGCGTTACAAAATTAAAAGCGTTATTTATCAATGGCTTGAAAATTTGCCTAATTTTTGCCCAATTCGACTAAATCAGCAAAAAATAAGGGATTTTGTGCCGCGCGGCCCAGTTGCCCACAGAGTTATCCACAGGAACCGTGGATGCCTTTTCTCTTGATTTTTGCATCAACACGGGTGCGCCCGCCCACAGAATCACCTATGTTCACGTTATGATCGAATCTGGCGACAAAACCGAGTTTGAGGAAGAAGGCACGCCCAAAAGCGCGCTGCGCGGCCACGCGGTCATCAAGGGCTATCTGGCGGGGCTTGATACCTCGCCCGGGGTTTACCGGATGCTCGATGCCTCGGGCGCGGTGCTGTATGTTGGCAAGGCGCGCCAGCTTTGCAACCGGGTTGCCAGCTATGCCCGCCCCACCGGCCATTCGGCCCGCATAGGCCGGATGATATCAGCCACCGCCAGCATGATGTTTTTAACCACCCGCACCGAAACCGAGGCATTGCTGCTGGAGCAAAACCTGATCAAGCAGCTAAAGCCGCGCTATAATGTGCTGCTGCGCGACGATAAATCATTTCCCAGCATTCTGGTGACCACCGAACACGGCTTTCCGCAAATCAAAAAACATCGCGGGGCGCGGCGCGAGCGCGGCAAATATTTTGGCCCCTTTGCCTCCAACAGCGCGGTCAACCGCACCTTGGCACAGTTGCAGCGGGTGTTTTTGCTGCGCAATTGTTCAGACGCCGATTTTGAGGGCCGCACGCGGGCCTGCCTGCAATACCAGATCAAGCGCTGTGCGGGGCCATGCGTGGGGCATATTTCAGCGGCTGATTATGGCGCGCTGGTGGCTGAAGGGCTGGCGTTTTTAGGCGGCAAATCCAGCGATATCCAGCAGCGTCTGGCGCTTGAAATGCGCGCCGCCAGCGACGCGCTTGAATATGAGCGCGCGGGGGCGCTGCGCGACCGGCTGGCGGCGATGGCGCAGGTGCAGGTATCACAGGGGGTTAACCCTGCCAGTGTGGCGCAGGCCGATATTATTGCCCTGCATCAGACCGGCGGGCAGGCCTGTGTGCAGGTGTTTTTCATTCGCGCCAATCAAAACTGGGGCAACCGTGCTTATTACCCGCGCACCGGTGGCTCGGCCGATGCGGCCGAAATTCTTGAGGCCTTCATGGTGCAGTTTTACGACAACAAACCGCCGCCACCGCTGATAATTCTTTCCGAGCCGGTCGAGCGCCCCGATCTGCTAGAGGAGGCCTTTAGCGCCAAAACCGGCCGCAAAGTCGCGCTGCTGGTGCCGCAACGGGGCGAGAAAAAGGCATTGGTTGAAAACGCCCTGCGCAACGCCCGCGAGGCCTTGGCGCGCAAAATGGCCGAGAGCGCCTCGCAAGCGCGCCTGCTGGAAGGGCTGGCCAAGGCTTTTAATCTGCCCGCGCCGCCACAGCGGATCGAGATCTATGATAACAGCCACATTCAGGGCGCGCATGCGGTTGGCGCGATGGTGGTGGCGGGGCCCGAGGGCTGGATAAAATCATCTTATCGCAAGTTCAATATCAAGGGCGGCACCCTGACCCCCGGCGATGATTTCGGCATGATGAAACAGGTGCTGACGCGGCGCTTTCACCGCTTGGTAAAAGAAGACCCCGAGCGCAAAAAAGGCCTGTGGCCCGACCTGTTGCTGATTGATGGCGGCGCGGGGCAGGTTAGCGCTGTGCGCGCGGTGATGCAGGAAATGGGGGTTGAGGGCATTGCCATGGTCGGCGTTGCCAAAGGCGTTGATCGCGACGCGGGCAAAGAGGAGTTTCACGTTACCGGCAAGCGCCCGTTCGCGCTGCCCCACCGCGACCCTGTGCTATATTTCGTGCAGCGTCTGCGCGACGAGGCCCACCGTTTTGCCATTGGCACCCACCGCGCCAAACGCAGCAAAGCCATCAGTGCCAGCCCGCTAGACGGCGTGCCGGGGGTTGGCGCGGCGCGCAAACGGGCATTGCTGGCGCATTTTGGGTCAGCCAAGGCGGCATCGCGCGCTGATCTGGCCGATTTGAAGGCGGTTGAGGGGATTTCAGGCAAAATGGCCGAAACTATCTATTCCTTCTTTCACGAGAACGGGTAATATAGCGCACGGAAGCGAATTTTGATTTCAAAATTTGCGCAGCATGCGCGAAAAAACAGGATAAAGTAGCCAAACAATAGCATCAAATTCAAGTCGTTTGGCTATATTGCGTAACTTTTAGCGAAAGAGACTTTAGTGAATATTCCGAATATCCTGACCATTTACCGCCTGATGGCCGCGCCTGCGGTCGGGCTGGTTTATGCCTATCTGCCTGCCCCGATCGGTGACTGGATCGCGCTAACGCTGTTTATATCAGCCGCGCTGACCGATTATCTTGACGGCTTTCTGGCCCGTAAATGGAACCAGATCACCAACCTTGGCCGGATGCTGGACCCGATTGCCGACAAGGCGATGGTGCTGATCGCGCTGGTGGTGATCGCGGTGCGCTCGCAATATGTGCAGGGCGGTGCCGCCAATGATATGATGCCGGCAATTGTGCTTATTATCTTTCGCGAGGTCTTCGTTTCGGGCCTGCGCGAGTTTCTGGGCGAAAAGGCCGGCACGCTTAAGGTGACCTTTTTGGCCAAGTGGAAAACCACCCTGCAAATGCTGGCGATTGTGGTTATCCTGTCATCATTCCTGCTGGGGCATTATTACTGGGCTTTTACCTGGGCAATGGATAACCAGATGATCGCCGACGTGCTGGCCGGTGTGCAACCCGACGAATTCGGCCTGCGCTATATTACCCCGCTGTTTGAGTGGAGCAGCATTTGGGGCGTCTGGATATTATGGGCCGCGACCGCGCTAACGCTGGTTACGGGCTATGATTACCTGCGCAAAGCCCTGCCGGTATTAAAGGAAATAAAATGACAGTGCTATATTTTGCCTGGTTGCGCGAGCGCATCGGCCTGCCAAAAGAAGAGCTGGAAACAAAGGCCGAAACCGTTGCCGATCTGGTGGAAGAGCTAAAAAACCGCGCGCCGCGCTATGCCGCCGCCTTTGCCGATATGGCCGCCGTGCGGGTGGCGGTTGATCAGGAACTGACGGGGCTGGATAGCCCGTTGGCAGGCGTGCGCGAAGTGGCGTTCTTTCCGCCAATGACCGGCGGTTGATATGGTGGTTTTTGTGCAAAAGGCCGATTTTGACGTTAGCGCCGAAATGGCGGCAATCACCGCTGGTCGCGCCGATATTGGCGCGCTTGTCAGCTTTACCGGCTTGGTGCGCGACATGGCGGGGGGCAGCGAAATGGTGTTGGAGCACTACCCTGGCATGACCGAAAAAGCGCTTGAAAACATTGAATTAAAGGCCCGAAAACGCTGGGAATTGCAGGATTGCCGGATTATCCACCGTTACGGCGCGCTTGATGCAGGGGCGCAAATTGTGCTGGTGCTGACGGCCTCCAAACACCGGCAAGCGGCGTTTGACTCGGCCGCTTTTATCATGGATTACCTCAAATCCCGCGCCCCGTTCTGGAAAAAGGAAGCCGGCGGAGGCTGGGTTGATGCCCGCGACGCCGACGAGGCCGCGCTGGACCGCTGGCAATAGCCGTGTTACACTTCGTTACACAATTTTTGGCATATACGGCCCCTAATTGACCTTGGTCAATAGGAAGTCTCACGAAAACGTGTTTTACCATTTGATGAAATAAACCAAGGAGAAAAGAAATGAAAAATATTTCCCGCCCCGCCGCGATTATCGTATCCGTATTTTTAAGCGCCCAGACCGCATTGGCTGGCCCTGGCCTGCTGATGCCCGATTTTGACGCCGAGTGGGGGCGCGCGCTTTTTGGCTCTAAGGGCTGTGCGGCTTGCCACTCGGTCAACGGTGTTGGCGGCCAAGACGCCCCCACCCTTGATTTTGATACCGCCGCCGGCCCGATGGACCCGTTTGATTTTGTCGCCAAAATGTGGCGCGGGGCCGAGGCGATGATCTATATGCAGCAAGACGAACTTGGTGCCCAGATCGAGCTGACGGGCGCCGAACTGGCCGCGATTGTTGCCTTTGCGCATGATCCGGTGCAGCAACAACTGTTTTCAATGGACGACATCCCCGAAAATATCGCCAAAATTATCAATCGGACCGATTAGCCAATACCGCACCATGTGCGGCTGATAAATGGGCGCAAGCGGGTTTATGCCCGCTTGCGCCCAACCCTTTTGAGGCATTAAAAGAGCAGAACGCAGCAAAAGGGGGCGACCGGTGAGCGCGCAACAAAAACACCCGAAAACCGGTCAAGTGGCCGATGCCCCCC
The DNA here is from genome assembly GCA_964462475.1 of uncultured Rhodobacterales bacterium. Classification (GTDB taxonomy): domain Bacteria; phylum Pseudomonadota; class Alphaproteobacteria; order Rhodobacterales; family Rhodobacteraceae; genus UBA3077. Next base: position 7,677 of record CAYWXQ010000004.1, read on the forward strand.
TGCGCAACTGGGTTGATATCTATGCCCCTGCCTTTACCCGCCCCTATCTGCGCCTTAGCCGCGCCGACCGGCCGATCGGCACATGGCTGTTGTTGCTGCCGTGCTGGTGGGGGCTGGCGCTGGCCGTGGCTGCCGATCCGGCAGGCGGGTCGTTGTTTGATATCTGGATCGCGCTTGGCTCGGCGCTGGGCGCGTTTTTAATGCGCGGCGCGGGCTGCACCTGGAACGATATTACCGACCGCGACATAGATGCCAAAGTGGCGCGCACCCGCTCGCGGCCTTTGCCCTCAAAGCAGGTCAGTGTTCGTGGCGCATTATTGTGGCTGGCCGCACAGGTGGCGCTGGCGGCGCTGATCTTGCTTAGTTTCAACAGCTTTGCCATTGGGCTGGGCATTGCAGCGTTGTTGCCGGTGGCAATATACCCGTTTGCCAAGCGTTTCACATGGTGGCCGCAGGTGTTTTTGGGCATCGCCTTTAACTGGGGGGCGTTGCTGGGCTGGGCGGCGCATACCGGCAGCCTGTCTGCCGCGCCGGTGTTGCTATACTTGGCCGGTATTGCCTGGACGTTGTTTTACGATACAATTTACGCCCACCAAGATAAAGACGACGACGCTCTGATCGGGGTTAAATCAACCGCGCGGCTGTTTGGCGCGGCCACCAAAAAGTGGCTGCTGGGGTTTCAGGTGCTTAGCGTCAGCCTGATGGCGCTGGCGGTAATTGTGGCGATCAATCTGGCCAACGCGCCGATGCCGCTGCTGATCGCGCTGCTGGCGGCGTGGGGATTTGGCATGCATCTTATGTGGCAGTTAAAGCGGCTGGATATCAACGATGGCGATATCTGCCTGCGGCTGTTTCGCGCTAACCGCGACGCGGGGCTGATCGCATCGGCGTTCCTTGGCCTATCGGCGCTTGTGTGAGGGTTGAACCTCCGCCTTCAATTGCCTATCACCTGTTGTAACCTTTGATAAATTCATGGACTCCATGCGCCCTATTGCCCTCATCTTTGCCGCTGTCACCCTGCTGGCCGGAATCGCCGTTTCTTGGCTGATCGCCGCCCAAACCATCAGCTGGATAGAGGCAAGCCAGCGCGCCGAGATGGAACAGGCGTTTTACGCCGGTGGTATTTCATGGGCCGAGGCCGAGGCCGACGGCTTTATCGTAACCCTGTCGGGCACCGCCCCGACCGCTGCCGACCAAGAGCGCGCGGTTAAAATTGCGCGGCTGATATTCGCGGGTAACCTGCGCGACGCCACCACCGCGCAACAGGCCGCTATGGCCGCGCCCCCTGCCGCCCCGCCTATGGTAGAGATCCTTAAAAACGGCAATGATTTCTCGTTTATCGGCGTGCTGCCAACCGGTGAAACCGCGCGGGTATTTGCCGATTATCTGGCGGCGCTCGGCCCGGATGCCAAAATTACCGATGTTACCGAAACTACTGAAAACGCACCGCAAAACTGGCTGCCGGCGTTTGAATACGCGCTGCGCCTTGCGCCGCTGGCCGATCAGGCAACCCTAACAGTAACCCCCGGCGCGGTGGCGCTTGAAGCGGTGGCAACCTCGGCGAGCTGGGAGCAGGGATTTGCCGAAATGGCCGAAAAGCTGCGCCCCGAAAACGTAAACCTGAGCGTGAACATCGCCGTGCCGCGGCCGGTGATTTCGCCCTATGTGTTCAGCCTCGATATCGCCAACCCCGCGCTGGCGACCTGTTCTGCCCAAGACGAGGCCGAGGCCGCCATCCTTACCACCGCCGCCACCGATTTGATCGGCACCAAGCTTGAATGCGATATTGGCATCGGCGCGCCGTCCCGCAAATGGGCCGAGGCGGTAGACGCCGGCCTGCACGCGCTCGCGGGTCTTGGCGGCGGGCGGATCGCAATCAGCGACGCCGATTTTGCCCTGTTCGGCCCAACAGGCGCTGCCCCCGCCGATTTCACCACCATCGCGGACACCCTGCGCGCCGATCTGCCCGAGGGGTTTACCCTGCAAGCCACCCCCGCCCCGCGCCCCGCCCCCGCCGCGCCGGCCCCCCGCCCGGTGACCTTTACCGCCACACTGTCGGCCGATGGCGGCGTGGTGATCAAGGGCAGCGTCAAAGACATTTTAACCCGCGAAGTTGTAATGCGCTTTAGCGAGGCCAAGTTCGGCTATGGCCGGGTCGAAGACCGGCTTTGGCTGGAGCCTGATCTGCCCGATGGCTGGCAAGTGCGGGTTTTTGCCCTGATCGAGGCCTTGGCCCTGCTGAACGAGGGCACGGCCAGCATGACCCCAGCCGCGCTAGAGATTACCGGCGATGCCAGCTTTCAAAACCCCGCCGCCGAGCTTGGTAAACTGCTGGATCCCGCCTATGGGCCCGGCCAAACCAGCTTTGACATCAGCTATACCGAGCAAATGAACCGCGCCGCCGATGCGGGGCTTGACCCGCGCCTGTGTGTCAGCCGGATCAGCAGCTTGCTGGCCAATAACACCATTACCTTTGCCCCCTCAAGCGCGGTGATCAGCGACCCCAGCCTGCCCACCATCGCCGCCATTGCCGATATATTAACCCAGTGCCGCGACGCCCGCATTGAAATCGGTGGCCACACCGACAGTCAGGGCCGCGAAGAAATGAACCTGACGCTTTCACAAAGCCGCGCCGATGCGGTGCTTGATGCGCTGTTGGCGCAAAACCTGCTGCTCGGTGACCTTTCTGCCAAAGGCTACGGCGAGACCCAGCCCATTGCCGATAACGATACCGAAGCCGGCCGCACCCGCAACCGCCGCATAGAGTTCAAGCTGCTGCGCGACACCGCCGCGCCCGAAGTTACCACCGGCGAAATCTCTCCCGCAACCGCGCCCGCCGCAGCCGCCACGAGCGCGCGGATCGTGATCAAGACCTTCCGCCGTCCGGCGTTTCGCGCGCCCGCCGCCCCATCAGGAAACTAACACCATGAACCGAACCGACCTGACCTTGATAATTGTTTCCGCCATCGTGATCGCGCTGGTGCTCGGCTGGTCCGCACGCTGGCTGTTTGACCGGCTAAACCGCGTGCCCCACGGTGCCGATGATGACGGTCAGGACCCCCTGACAATTGCCGAATCCGCCCGCCAGTCCGCCGAGGAAGAACTGGCGCGGATCCAGCTTGAGTTCGCCTCCGAATATAACCAGCTAAAAGCCGAGCAAGAGGCGACAATGGACGGGTTGCGCACCGCTCGCCAGCGCGCCGAAGTGCTGGAGAGCGAGCTGGAAACCCTGCGTGGCAAGGCATAACCGCATTATTGCCGCTGGCTTTGGCCGCTACCACTGGGCATAATGCCCAAAACAGGAGCAGCGCCATGGCCGCTATTTTTCGGGTTATATTACTGGCATCACTGGCCTTTGCCGCGCCGGCATGGGCTGACTGGCCGGCCAACAGCGCCGCGCTTGGCGCACGCGACCACCCCAAAGTGCTGCAACGCTATGGCGGCGACTCCCCGAACCCTGCCCGCGTGGCCTATGTGGCGGCGCTGGGGGCCAAGCTGGTTGCGGTATCGCCCCGCCCAGACGAACGCTGGACCTTCACCTTGCTTGACAGCCCCGAGGTCAACGCCTTTGCCCTGCCCGGCGGTTATGTTTATGTGACCCGCGGCTTGCTGGCGCTGGCCAATAACGAAGCAGAGCTGGCGGCGGTGCTGGCGCATGAAATCACCCATGTGGTCGCGCAGCATGTCGAGGCGCGCCAGACCGCACAAAAAGACGCGCTGGTCAGCGGGGCGCTAAGCGCGCTGGTGACAGGCATTTTAGGGGGTGGCGAAAACCGGCTGGGCGATGCGGTGCGCTCGGGGGTTGAAAAGGTTTTCGGGCAAATGGGGGCCTATTCCAAAGAGCAGGAATTTGCCGCCGATGCGGGCGGGATATCACTGTTGCGTGCGGCGGGGTATGACCCCGCCGCACAAGCCCGTTTTTTGGCATCGATGGCCGCCAATGCCACGCTAAAAGCCGAGATCGCGGGACGCGCGTTTGATGAAACCAAAGTGCCGGTATTTGCCAACCACCCCGCCCCCGCCGAGCGCCAGTTACGCGCGTTTGCCTTGGCGGGCGATGCTACCGGTGCCACAAATACCGAGGCCTATCTGGCAGCGATTGACGGCATGGTTTACGGCGAAAGCGCGCGGGGTGGCTTTGTGATCGGTCAGCGTTTTGTGCACCCGGCACTTGGCTTCAGCTTTACCGCAGCGCCGGGGTTGCAGCTGCAAAACACCGCGCGCCAGATCAACATTTCCGGGCCGAACCGGTCAACCCTGATCATGAGCGGCGCGCCCGATACCGGCAATTTAACCGTCGCGCTGCGCGACTGGGCGGCGCAAGTTCCGCGGCTGGAGCGCCAGTCGCGCCGGCTTGAAAACCTGCGCACCCTGACCATAAACGGGCTGGAGGCCGCCACCGGCACCCTGCGGATGCGCAAGCGCGGCCAGCGCAGCGCCCTGCGCCTGACGGTGATTCGCTTTAACGGCAGCCTGATCCGGTTTGCCGGCAATGTGCGGCGTGGCGACCAAGAATCAGCGGTTTTGCACTGGCAGACAGTGCAAAGCTTTCGCGCGCTCGGCACGGGCGAAGCCGCCGGCTTTCAGGAGCAAAATATCACGCTTTACCGCGTGCGCCCGGGTGATGATACCGCCACACTTGCCACAATGATGGCCCTGCCCGACAATCGCGAGCCGTGGTTTTTGGTGCTAAACGGGCTGGTGCCCGGCACCACGCCCACCCCCGGTGCTTTGGTGAAACTGGTGCAATAGCCGCGCGGCGACTGTGGGTAATCACGGCGACTATCGGGCTATGGGCAGGTGGTGCCCGCGCATAGTCATGCGGCAATTGCACAAGTCGGCGACACCGTCAACTGTGTGAACCCCGCCTCGAAAAAAGCCGGAGATCCTGCCCGGGGGCACCTTGCTTTTGCCGCTCTTGCAGTTGGGCTTTTCCGTTGCCTGTCCACCCATCGCGGCGCAGGCCGGGAAGATTGCGGTTTATCAAGCCCCGCCGGCCAGCACCGAACTGAACGTTGCGCGGAAGGTTCATACTGCCGTTGGAGGTGGTCGTGCTTGTTCCACCCGTTAGCCGCATAAAAAGGGCGAATCTGATTTCATTGTCAGGCCGCTAATCTCGCTGGTGCTGTCGTTGTGCCATTGGCCAGCCACTGCCCGGCCCGGCATCTTGCAAAACGCCGAATCGGGGCATAAAAACAAGGTTCAGATACATATGGGCTTTTCGCTGTGTATTGTTTACGCTGACAAAATTAACTGCAATGACAAAAATATCTTTATTTACACCACGTTTATGCCTTAGTTCTAGCTTATGTCGTGTTGGTGACATTGGACACTGTTGTAACTTGTTACTGTCGGGCATACTGTTTTGTGCGAATCTGGCGTTTGGTATTTGGCCTGTTGGGCCGCGAAAATAACTATTTGAGTGGGAGAATTATTATGGCGGTAGAAACCCTTGTATGGGCTGATTTGGCAACTGGCACCAACCAGCAGTTAGCTGATTTTAACGGCGTCAGCTGGACCGCCGACAGTGGCGGCGGGGCGGGCACCGGCTCTCTTGTCGTGACCGCAACTTTGCTGAACGGGACCGATGTTTTTGCCGGCCAGACCAATGGTATTAACGGCCCGAATGATGCAGCAACGCTCAACACTGGCGAGCTTGTGACTGCGGGCAATTATACCGGCGGCGCGACCCCCTCCAACAGCGCGCTCATCCTGCGCAATATCGAGGGCGATGGCGTTTCAGGTGCCGGTGCCACCGAAACGGTTTCGCTTCAGCTTGATTTCACCACCAATGATCTGGTCAACAATAGTAACGGCGTTGATAGCGTCAGCTTCTGGCTGAACGATATCGATACCAGCTCTTGGGATGACCAGATCGAAATTCTGGCCTATGATACCAATGGCATTCTTTTATCGCCTTCGGTGGTCAGCCTCTCAAATATCGGCAGCAATGTGACGGGCACCAATACCGGCACGTCTACGCTTATTTCGTCCAACGGGGCCTCCATATCGCCGCGGGATCCCGCAGGCGCGGTGCAGGTTACTGTCGATGACCCGACGGTGGCCGTGGGCCGGATTGTGGTTGTTTATAGCAACCTGAGCACCGGTGGCCAGCTTGTAGAGCTGTCCGACCTGAGCATTGTTACCATGCCGCCGCCGCCATGTTTTGTTGCCGGCACCATGATATTGACCGAAAATGGCGAAGTTGCTGTCGAAGATCTGGTAAAGGGCGATTTGCTGATCACCGCCGGCAACGGCCCCGCCCCCATCCGCTGGATCGGCAAGCGCACCGTCAGCGCCACCGGAGATTTCGCGCCGATCTGCATTGCAAAGGGCACTTTGGGCAACACGCGTGATCTGCTGGTTTCACCGGCCCACCGGATGGTGGTATCCGACGCCCGGGTGCCAGCGCTGTTTTCTGAAGACGAGGTGCTGGTTCCGGCAAAAGCCCTGCTTGACGGCGACCGGATTTATAGCAAGCCCGGCGGGATGGTGACCTATTTCCACATCCTGTTTGACAATCACGAGGTGATCTTCGCCGAAGGCACCCCGACCGAGAGCCTGTATTTCGGGAACTCGGCGCTTGCGGCATTCTCTGAAACGACCAAAGCCGAGGTTCTGGCGCTGTTCCCTGAGCTCGACGGCCAAATGCCCGCTTCCGGCGCGGTAGCCCGCCCGGTTCTGAGCGCGGCTGAAGCCCAACTTTTGGTCAACTAGCGGCCCGGCCTGACCGGCGGGGCTGAATTTAACACTGCGATGCGGGGCGGCTTGATTGTTGCCGCGCATTTTTTATCTATATCGACACAACCAATCAGGTGGGGTCTAAATCTGCCGCTGAACTTCCCCAGCCACTTTCCGCTAAAAAACGCCCGCAGCCACGAGGTGTGCGGCCCCGGCGCGCTATTCTTTGCCTTTACTCTGGCCGGGCAAACGGGCGGATCGGTGCTGTGGGTGGGGCCAGCGCGACCGGCCGGGCACATAAACCCCGCCGGGTTTGCCCCCTATCTCGACCCGCAAAACCTGCTTTTTGCCAGCGCCAAGGACCAGAAAGACATTTTGACCAGCGGTGAAGAGGCGCTGCGTTCGGGCGCGGTGACCCTGGTGGTAATGGAGCTGGGCGCACTGATCAACCTGACCACCGGGCGGCGGTTGCAGCTGGCGGCCGAAGCCGGGGGCGCGACCGGGCTTTGCATTATTCCTGAAAACACCGGCAGCAACGCGGCCGAAACCCGCTGGCACTGCGCACCGGTTTTTGGTGCAAAAGACTCGACTCTGCAGCGCTGGGCGCTTATCAAGAACAAATCAGGAACATTAACAACGTGGGATGTAAGGTGGGATGCAAAAGCGCGTCGTATCACTGTGGTTTCCGAGACTGCCCAGCGAGCGGGTTCTGCGCGCACGCCCGGTTGAAACCCCCTTTGCGCTGACCCTGCGGCAAAACAATACCGAGCAAATCTATTGCCTGAACCCGCAGGCCGAACAGGCGGGGCTGCACCGGGGCATGGGGTTTTCCGACGCCCGCGCCTATTGCCGTGACCTGCAAAGCCGCGCGGCCGACCCGAAGGCAGACCAGCGGTTTTTGCATATGCTGGCGCGCTGGGCAGGCCGGTATTGCCCGTGGGTCGGGCTAGAGGGCGATAGCGGGCTGGCGCTTGACATCACCGGCTCGGCGCATTTGTTTGGCGGCGAACCGATGATGCTGGACGACATGCGCCACCGTCTGGCCCGCGCCGGTATTAGCGCGCGTCTCGGGCTGGCCGACACGCGCGGCGCGGCCTGGGCGCTGGCGCATTTTGGCAAAGGGGCCTCCACGGTTGGCGACACCCGCGCGCAGATCGCTCTATTGCCGGTTGATGCCCTGCGCCTGCCCGAAAAAACCGGTATCGCGCTGCAACGGCTTGGCATTCGCCGCATTGCCGATCTGCTGGCCCTGCCCCGCGCCAGCATCACCCGCCGTTTCGGGCCACAGGTATTGTTGCGGCTCGATCAGGCCCTAGGCCACCACCCCGAAGGCATATCACCCCTACCCGAGCCCCCCGGTTACGGCGTGCGCATAACCCTGCCCGACCCGATCGGCCTGAGCGCGGATGTGATGGCCGGAACCCAGCGCCTGCTGCACCAGCTATGCGCCAAGCTGCAAGCCCGCGAAGCCGGCGCGCGGGTTTTGCAGCTGACCCTGCGACGGGTTGATCAGTCCGCCCAACAGGTAGAGCTGCGCTTGGCCTGCCCGATGCGCGATGCCGCACGCATCATGCCCTTATTCCGGCGCGGCATAGATCAGGTCGATGCCGGGTTTGGCATTGACCAGTTGCGGCTTGAGGCCACGTTGGTCGAACCCCTGCCGGCCACGCAAACAACCCATGCCACCACGGCCCCGAATAAAGGGCTGGATGATCTGCTAACCCGGATCGGCAACCGGATCGGGCTGGATAATGTGCAGCGGTTTTTACCCGCCGACAGCCACATTCCCGAACGCGGTTTTACCCTTGCGCCTGCGGCTTATAGCGTAGCATCCGGGTCATGGTCCACGCTTCGGCCCCGCCCTTTGCGGTTGTTTGCGCCCGAACCGGTTAGCGGCACCGGCCCGCAGCCCCCTGCCCGGTTTCGCTGGCGGCGGCTGGTTTTCACCACCGGTCGCGCCACCGGCCCAGAACGGATTGCCCCCGAATGGTGGTTGCCCGATGACACCTGGCGCACGGGTATGCGCGATTACTGGCGGGTCGAAACCACGCAAGGGCGGCGGCTTTGGCTGTTTTACACCCCGCAAAACCCCGGCTGGTTTGTGCAGGGAGAATTCGCATGACCCCCGCAACGCCCCGCCGCAACACGGGTTATGCCGAGCTTTGTGTTACCTCCAACTTCACGTTTCTGACCGGCGCCTCCCACCCCGAAGAGCTGGTAACGCGGGCGGTCGAGCTGGGGCTCGAGGCCATCGCCATCACCGACCGCAATTCGCTGGCCGGGGTTGTGCGGGCCTATAGCGCGCTAAAAGAGCTGCGCCGCACGGCCAAAACGCCGGAAGCCCCGGAGCCGCCCCTGCCCAAACTGATTATCGGCTGCCGCCTGCGGCTGCGCGACAGCCCGCTAGAGTGGATCGCCCTGCCACAAGACCGCCCCGCCTATGCCCGCCTGTCGCGGCTGCTGACGCTGGGCAAGCGCCGCGCGCCAAAGGGTGGCTGCGATCTGGATATGCAGGATGTTCTGGCCGGCTGCGCCGGTATTATCCTGATAGCGCTGCCCCCGCGCGGGGCAAAACCCGCGACAATCATCACCCATATACAGGCGGTTCAGCGGCGCTATCCGGGGGCGGTGTTTTTGGGGGCCCGCCCGCATTACGACGGTAGCGATCAGGCCTGTCTGGCACAATACGCCGATCTGGCGCTTAAAACCGCCGCGCCGATGGTGGCGCTGGGCGATGTGCTGATGCACCATGCCGGCCGCCGCCAGCTGGCCGATGTGCTGACCTGTATGCGCGAACATATCACCATCGACCGGATCGGCACCCGCGCTTTGGCCAATGCCGAGCGCCGCCTGAAAGGGGCTGGCGATATGCAGCGCATGTTTCGCCACCACCCCGCCGCCCTGCGCCGCACATTGGAGATCACCGCCCGCTGCGGCTTTTGCCTGAGCGAGCTATCCTATGACTACCCCGATGAAATGGCCAATGGCGAACCCCCGCAAGCGCGGTTGGCCCGGCTGGCGGCCGAGGGCTTGCAGCGCCGCTACCCGGGTGGCGCCCCCGACAAAGCCCGCGCACAGGTTAAAAAAGAGCTGGCACTGGTTAAAAAACTGGGCTTTCCGGCATATTTTTTAACCGTGCACGACATTGTGAAATTTGCCAAATCGCAGGGTATTCTGTGTCAGGGGCGCGGTTCTGCCGCCAATTCCATTCTGTGCTATTTGCTGGGGATCACCGATGTCAGCCCCGAAACCATCAGCATGGTGGTCGAGCGCTTTATATCCGAGCATCGCGGCGAGCCGCCCGATATAGACGTTGATTTCGAGCACGAGCGCCGCGAAGAGGTTATCCAGCATATCTATGCAAAATACGGCCGCCACCGCGCCGGACTTTGCGCCACGGTGATCCACTTTCGGTCTCGCGCCGCGATCCGCGAGGTCGGCAAGGTGATGGGGTTGTCACAAGATGTTACCGCCAATCTTTCGGGGCAAATATGGGGCATGTCAGGCAAGGGGGCCGACCCTGAACGTATCCGCGAGCTCGGGCTGGATATGACCGACCCGCGGTTGGCGCAAACCATTCGGCTGATCGGGCAGATCATCGGCTTTCCGCGCCATCTGTCACAGCATGTGGGCGGGTTTATCATCACCAAAGGGCGGCTCGACGCGCTTTGCCCGATCGCAAACGCGGCGATGGAAGACCGCACCGTGATCGAGTGGGACAAGGATGATATCGACACGCTCGGGATTTTGAAGGTTGATATCCTAAGCCTGGGAATGCTGACCTGCATTCGCAAAAGCTTTGATCTGATCGCCGCGCATGGCGGGAAAAAATACACCATCGCCACGGTGCCAAAAGCCGATACCGCGACCTATGACATGCTGTGCGTGGCCGATGCGGTCGGGGTGTTTCAGGTTGAAAGCCGGGCACAAATGAACTTTTTGCCCCGCATGAAGCCGCGCGAATTTTATGATCTGGTGATCGAGGTCGCCATCGTGCGCCCCGGCCCGATTCAGGGCGGTATGGTGCAGCCCTATATCCGGCGGCGACAGGGGCTGGAGCCGGTGAACTTTCCCTCAAAAGCGCTGGAAGATGTGCTTGGCAAAACCCTTGGCATACCGCTGTTTCAGGAGCAGGCGATGCAGATCGCCATCGTTGCCGCCGGGTTCACGCCTAGCGCCGCCGACCAGCTGCGCCGCTCGCTGGCGACGTTTCGGCGCATGGGCACGATCGGGGCGTTTCGTGACACGTTCGTTGGCGGCATGCTGCAAAATGGCTATGACCCCGATTTCGCCGCCCGGTGTTTCTCGCAGATCGAGGGGTTCGCCGATTATGGTTTCCCCGAAAGCCACGCGGCGGCTTTTGCGCTGCTGGCCTATGTTTCGGCCTGGCTTAAATGCCACCATCCGGCGGTTTTTGCCTGCGCATTGCTGAACGCCCAGCCGATGGGGTTTTATGCCCCGGCCCAGATTGTGCGCGACGCCCGCGAGCATCGGGTAGAGCTGCGGCCAATCTGCGTGAATAACAGCGGCTGGGATAACAGCCTCGAGCGCCGCGCCGATGGCACGCTGGCGCTGCGACTGGGGTTTCGCCAGATCAAGGGGTTTCGCGAAAACGACGCTGGCTGGATCGTTGCGGCGCGCGGCAATGGCTACCCCGACCCCGAAAGCCTGTGGTTGCGCGCCGGGCTAAACCCCGCCGCGCTAGAGCGTCTGGCCGAGGCCGATGCCTTTTGCGATATGGGGCTGGGGCGGCGCAACGCGCTGTGGCAGGTCAAGGCGCTGCGCGCACAACAACCCTTGCCGCTGTTTCGCGGCCCGATCGAGGGCGAGGGCATTGTTGAACCGCAGGTAACCCTGCCCGCCATGCATCTGGGCGAAGAGATGGTCGAGGATTATGTGGCGATGCGGCTTAGCCTGCGCGCCCACCCGATGGAATTGCTGCGCCCCTCTATCACCGGCCTGACCCCCCATGCCGATCTTGCCACCACACCGGTTGGCCGCATTTCGGTTTGCGGGCTGGTGATCACGCGCCAGCGGCCCGGCACCGCCTCGGGGGTGGTTTTTTTAACGCTAGAGGATGAAACCGGCGTGGCCAATGTGGTGGTCTGGCGGGATATTTATAAAAAGTTCCGGCGCGCGGTCATGGGCGGGCGGCTGCTGCGCGTGACCGGATATTTACAGCGTGAGGGGATCGTGCTGCATCTGATCGCCGAAAATATCGAAGATCTTTCGCAACGTTTAAGCGATCTGGGCCACCCGCTGGACGCTGCCATCGGCATCACCCGGCCACAAGCCGATGACGCCCCGCGCCGAACGGCCCCCGCCACCCGCGCCCGCCACCCGCGCGAGCAGGCCAAAAAATTGTTCCCGAGCCGTGACTTTCATTAACCGGCTGCCCCGTGCCACATCAGGCGTCGGTAATATCGGCCATCAGGGCATCAAACCGTGCCAATAACGGGTCGGGGGTGAAAGCAGGCGCAAGAGCGGGTTGCCAAAGGGTATTATAGTGCCGCGCGCAGACCAGTACCCCGATATCGCCGGCGCCGTTTTGCCGCCCCCATGCGGTATCGCGGCACAGCAGGGCATAGCTTAATATATCGGACATCCGGTGCAAAAAGCTGTCGGCGACATGCTCTATTTGCCCGGGGTTGGCCCGCAATTCGGCAAAGGCGGTGTCAAGGGCGGTGGTCAGGGTTGCAAGGTTGCTTTCAGCCTGCCGCATGCCCGCCGCGCCGAGGGCGATGGCGATTTTTGTCAGCCGGTCAATAAATACCCTGTCGCCCGGCTCTTTGCCCGCGATCATCCGCATCAGCTCCAGCGCCTGAATTTGCTCTGGGCCCTCCCAGACCGGCAGCACCATAGCATCACGAAACTGCCGCGCGGTCGGGTAGTCTTCGGTATAGCCGTTGCCCGCCACAAGGCTTAGCGCCTTTTGCGCGCACCACACCGCCTGTTCGGCGGTTTTGTATTTGGCCAGCGCCGTAACCATGCGTGACCAGATATAGTCGTCATCATTCTTGGAGGCCTTGTCAAAGCAACAGGCCGCCTCAAAGGCCATCGCGCTGCCCGCCATCCATTCAACCGCCAGGCTGATGATCCGCTTTTTAACCATTGGCCGCGTGATCAGCTTTTGGCCAAAGGTTTCGCGGTTGCAGGTCCAGCACAGGGCCTCAAAAAGCGCGCGGCGCATCACGCCGGCGGCGGCCATGGCGTTATGCACGCGCGAACAGCCCAGCGCCTCCATCATCACCCGCAGCCCGTCGGGTGGCGGCGCAAGCTCATAGGCCAAGGCACCATTCAGGTCGATCTCGCCGGTGGCCAAGGCGCGGGTGCCGAGCTTTTCTTTAAGCGCGGTGACCTCGTAATCATTGGCAATGCGCCAGTTTTCATCGACATGGCTGGGCACCAGATAAAGCCCCAGCCCCTTGGCGCCGCTTGGCGCGCCCTCGGGGCGGGCGGTGGCGATCACCAGCCCCGAATCAGCGTTGGAGGCAAACCATTTTTGCCCGGTCAGCCGCACGGTGCCATCGGGGTGATAGGTGGCCACGGTTTCGGTGCCGCCAACATCGCTGCCGCTGTGCTTTTCGGTCGCCCATGTGCCGCCGGTTTTGGTTTGCCCGTCAGCGCGGGTGCTTTCAGGCAAAAACCGTGCCTTGATATCGGGCGAGCCGTAGCGCGCCACGATCATCGCCACCGGATGGGTCATGGCAAACGGGCAGCCAATAGAGATATCGGCCTGCGAGATCAGATATTGCGCGACAAAGGCATACAGATGCGGCTCTGGGTTGTCGCTATCAAAGGCGCGGGCGATAAAGCCACGGCGATAAACCTGTTGGTGGCAATCCTCATAGCGGCGGTTGAAAAACACCTTGCCGCGCCGTTCGCCGGGGTGGGCGGGATCAACCGGCACGGCCTTCCAGACCGGCGGGTGGATGCGGTCGCTATATTCGGCCTGCGCGTCAAGCTCTGTGCCGCAAAAATGGCCAAAATCGGCCAGTTCAGCGTGGCGGCGCTGCAACAAATCGGGGGCGACGCGGCGCAGAAAGCTGTGCAACAGCTTGTCGGTGCTATAAAAATTCACACCGCGCACGGTTTCGGGAAAAGTGGGCGGGGGGCTATCAGGGTTTTTCATCGCATCCTCCTATGCCCATAATATAGGCGCTGCCAACCCAAACCCCAACAGAAATCAGGGGTGGGCTTAGCCATCTTGGCGGATGGTCAGGTTTTTGGGGTCATAGGGGCTGTCGGCCGTCACCTCGGCCTGCCACAGCCGACCCAGCATTTTAACCTGCACCTTTTGGCCGGGCACCGCGAGCGCAGGCGGCAAATACCCCATGCCGATGCTTTGCCCGAAATGCACCGAATAACCGCCCGAGGTCAGGCGACCAACCTTTTGCCCATCTATAAACAGTGCCTCGCGGCCCCATGGGTCGGCATCATCGGGGCCGTCTATCAACAAGGTGCAGCACTTGGCGCGAATGCCGGTTTTTTGCATCGCCGCCTTGCCGTGAAAATCCTTGCCCAGGTTTACAAAACGCGGCAGATCGGCCTCTAGCGGGGTGGCGTCGCGGCCAAGCTCGGTGCCAAAGGCGCGGTATGACTTTTCTTGTCGCAGCCAGTTTTGGGCGCGCGCGCCCACCAGCTTTAACCCGTGCTTTTCGCCGGCCTGCTCGATCAGGTCAAACAGGTAATTTTGCATCTCGACGGGGTGGTGCAGCTCCCAGCCCAGCTCACCGGTATAGGCAACGCGAATGGCCATTACCGGACACATGCCCAGCTCTATATGGCGCGCGGTCAGCCACGGGAAGCGCTTGTTGGAAAGCGCGGTGGCGGGGTCGGCATCGATGATGATATCGCGCAAAAGATCGCGGGATTTGGGGCCGGCGACGGCAAAAACACCATATTGCGTGGTGACATCCTGAATTTCGATATACCCGAATTCACCGGCTTTATCGGCGGCGGCTTTGCGTAGATAATCAGCATCATAGGCTGTCCATGCGCCAGCGCTGACGAGGTAATATTCGTCTGCCGCCTCGCGCACGATGGTGTATTCGGTGCGGGTGGTGCCAGCGCCTGTCAGGGCATAGGTCAGGTTTATCCGGCCCACGCTTGGTAGTTTGTTGCAGGTAAACCAGTCCAGAAACGCGGTGGCGCCCGGGCCTTTGACGCGGTGTTTGGTAAAGGCCGAGGCATCAATCAGCCCAACGCCCTGGCGCACCGCCTTGGCCTCGTCTACCGCGTATTGCCACCAGCCGCCACGGCGAAACGAGCGGCTGTCATGGTCGTTAAACCCGATCGGGGCAAAATAATTGGGGCGCTCCCAGCCGTTAACCACGCCAAACTGCGCGCCACGGGCCTTCATGCGGTCATAGCACGGCGTGGTGCGCAGCGGGCGGCAGGCGGGGCGCTCCTCGTCGGGGTGGTGCAGCATGTAAACATGATCGTAACATTCTTCGTTTTTGCGCGCGGCGTATTCAGTGGTTATCCAGTCGCCAAAACGCTTGGGGTCAAGGCTCGCCATGTCGATTTCGGCTTCGCCCTCCACCATCATTTGCGCCAGATAATAGCCGGTGCCGCCAGCGGCGGTAATGCCAAAGCTGAACCCCTCGGCCAGCCACATGTTGCGCAGGCCCGGGGCGGGGCCAACCAGCGGGTTGCCATCGGGCGTATAGCAGATCGGGCCGTTGAAATCGTCTTTCAACCCGCTTTCCTCGCACGAAGGCATGCGGTGGATCATCGCCATATACTGGTCTTCGATCCGCTCCAGATCGAGCGGGAACAGATCAGCGCGAAAGCTGTCTGGCACGCCGTGCTCGAAACAGGCGGGCGCGCCTTTTTCATAGACCCCCAGTATCCAGCCGCCGCGTTCCTCGCGCACATAAGACTGCGCGTCGGCGTCGCGGATCACCGGATGCTCGGGGTTGGTTTTGCGCCATTCAACCAGCGCCGGGTCGGCATCGGTAACAATAAACTGGTGCTCGACCGGTATCGCCGGAATTTTGATGCCCAGCAGGCGGGCGGTGCGCTGGGCGTGGTTGCCCGTGGCGGTGACCACATGCTCGGCATGGATTTCAAAACGTTCATCCGACGCCACAAGGTTGCCGCCCTTTTCAACCATCACCGCCCCGCGCACCACCCAGTGGTCGCCCGCCCAATCATAGCTGTCCACTTGGCGTTTGCGAATAATCTTTACCCCGCGTTGCCGCGCGCCCTTGGCCATGGCCATGGTAACATCGGCGGGGTTTATATAGCCATCCGAGGGGTGGTAAAGCGCGCCTTTCAGGTCTTCGGTGCGGATCAACGGCCAGCGTTGCTTAATCTGCTCGGGGGTCAGAAACTCGTAATCAATGCCCACACTATCAGCCGTGGTGGCGTAAAGCCGGTATTCGTCCATCCGCGCCTCGGTCTGGGCCATGCGCAGGTTGCCAACCACCGAGAACCCCGCGTTCAGGCCGGTTTCGGCCTCGAGCTGTTTATAGAACTTCACCGAATAATCATGGATATGGCTGGTGGCATAGCCCATATTAAACAGCGGCAACAGCCCCGCCGCGTGCCAGGTAGAGCCGCTGGTCAACTCGTCGCGCTCAAGCAACACCACATCATTCCAGCCCGCTTTGGCAAGGTGATAGGCAATGCCCGCGCCCACTGCCCCGCCACCAACCACCAGCGCTTTGATATGATCTGTCATGACCGCCCTCTTGCAATTCCCTTTGCTCGACTGTTTACCGCTAAGCGGCAAAAATAAAGCGCCACCGCCCGACGCAACAGCCGATGATTCCGACACGGTTGCCAGCTATTTGGCCGGGCGGGGGGTGGCAAACAGGCGGGTGCCCTGCAAAATCGCGCGCTTGGCGTCAAGTTCGGTCGCGACATCGGCGCCGCCGATAATATGGCAGGCAACCCCTGCGGCCTGCAACCGGTCGGCAAGGCCGCGTTCGGGCAGCTGGCCGGCGCAAAGCACAATGGTGTCAGCCGCGATCAGGCGCGGGTTTTCATGCGCTTCACCATCAGAAATCCGCAAGCCTTCGGGGGTGATTTCCTCGTAATTGATGCCGCTTATCATCTGCACAGCCTTCATTTTAAGGGTGGCACGGTGGATCCAGCCGGTGGTTTTGCCCAGCCCCTTGCCGGGCTTGCCGGGCTTGCGCTGCAACAGGGTAACCGCGCGGGTGGGCGGCTCGGGCGCGGGGCCGTTGCCTGCCAGCCCGCCACGGTTGAACTCGGGGTCGCCGACGCCCCATTCGGCCTTCCATGCCGCCAGATCCAGGGTCGGGCTGTCGCGCGTGACCAGAAATTCGCAAATATCAAAGCCGATGCCGCCTGCGCCGATCACCGCCACGCGCTTGCCCACCGATGCACCGCGCAGCACCGCGCCGTAGCCCAGCACATGCGGCAGGTTCTGGCCCTTGATTTCAGGGTCGCGCGGGGTGACGCCGGTGGCGACAACCACCTCGTCAAACCCCGCCAGAGCGGCCACGTCGACCCGTTGGCCAAGCTTTAGCGTGACCCCCAGATGCACGATCATGGCGCAATACCAGTCAACAAAGCCCTTGAACTCTTCTTTGCCCGGCACCTGTTTGGCCAGATTTAGCTGACCACCAATTTCAGTGGCGGCATCAAACAGCGTGACATTATGGCCACAGGTGGCGGCAGCAATAGCGGCTGACAGACCCGCCGGGCCAGCGCCGACAATGGCCACGGACTTGGCGGTTTTGGCCGTTTCCAGCAGCAGCTCGGTTTCGTTGCAGGCGCGGGGGTTAACCAGACAGGTCGACATTTTGAGCGAAAACGTATGATCAAGGCAGGCTTGATTGCAGGCGATACAGGGCGCGATCAGCGCGGGCTGCCCGGCAGCCGCCTTGGCCACGAAATCGGGATCGGCCAAAAAGGGCCGCGCCATTGAAACCATGTCGGCACAGCCGGTTGCAAGCACGTCTTCCGCCACCTCGGGGGTGTTGATCCGGTTGGAGGTGATCACCGGAATAGAAACCGCGCCCATCAGTTTTTTGGTCACCCAGCTGAACGCCGCCCGCGGCACCGAGGTGGCAATGGTCGGAATGCGCGCCTCGTGCCAGCCAATGCCGGTGTTGATAATACTTGCACCTGCCGCCTCGATCGCCTTGGCCAATTGCACGACTTCGGCCCAGCTTGACCCGTTGGGGATCAAGTCAATCATCGACAGCCGGTAGATAACGATGAAGTTTTCACCCACCGCCGCGCGCACCCGCGCCACCACCTCGACCGGCAAGCGCATGCGGTTTTCATAGCTGCCCCCCCAGCGGTCGGTGCGTTTGTTGGTGTGGGTGACTAGAAACTCGTTCAGGAAATACCCCTCCGAGCCCATGATCTCGACCCCGTCATAACCCGCCTGTTTGGCGCGGGTGGCGGCGGTGACAATATCGGCGATCTGCTTTTCAATCCCCGCCTCGTCGAGCGCTTTGGGTTTGAACATGGAAATCGGGGATTTTATCGCCGAAGGCGCCACGCAATCGGGTGAATAGGCATAGCGCCCCGCGTGCAGAATCTGCATGGCGATCTTACCGCCCTCGGCATGCACCCGCGCAGTTACCGTTGAATGGTTGGCAATGTCGCTATCATTAAACAGCCCCGCCGCGCCGGGCATTACCGCGCCCTCTTTATTGGGGGCCATGCCGCCGGTTACGATCAGGCCAACCCCGCCCCGCGCCCGCGCGCCGTAAAACGCCGCGACGCGGCCCCAATCGCCCGCCTCTTCCAGCCCCGTATGCATAGACCCCATTAAAACCCGGTTTTTTAGGGTGGTAAAGCCAAGATCAAGCGGGGCAAGAAGCTTTGGATAGGTTGTCATCGGCGGTCCTTTTTGTGGCTGGGGGTAGTTTTGCCCAAAGGGGGGCAAATGTCACGCCTGACCGTGCGTAAAATCGTGCGTAAAAGGTCAGGCCCCGAATTGCAGCTTGAACAGCTCGGCGTAAATGCCGCCGCGGGCCAGTAATTGGTCATGGGTGCCGGTCTCGGCGATTTGGCCCTGATCGAGCACCACAATCATATCGGCATCGCGAATGGTGGCCAGACGGTGGGCGATGATCAGCGTGGTGCGCCCGTTGGAAAGCGTTGCCAAGGCACGCCGGATCAGCGCTTCGGATTCAGCGTCGAGCGCCGAGGTTGGCTCGTCCAGCAGCAAAATCGGCGCATCGCGCAGCATCGCCCGCGCGATGGAAATGCGCTGTTTTTCACCGCCCGAAAGCGTGCTGGCGGCGGCGGCAACCGGGGTGTCATAGCCCTGCGGCAGCGCGCTGATAAACCCGTGGGCGGCGGCGGCTTTGGCGGCGGCCTCTATTTCGGCCTGTGTGGCGGCTTGGCGACCAAAGCCGATATTTTGCCCGATACTGCCGCTAAGCAACACCGAGTCCTGGCTGACCAGCGCGATCTGGCGGCGTAAATCGGCCTGGGTGATGGCGCGAATATCAACCCCGTCAATTTCGATTTTACCTTCGCTGACATCAAACAACCGCGGCAGCAGGTTGAACACGGTTGATTTACCTGCCCCCGAGCGCCCGACAAAAGCCACGCTGGCCCCGGCCGGGACCTCAAGCGACAACCCGTTAAGCGCCTGTTTGCCGTCAGGATAGCTGAACCCGACCCCCTGAAACAAGATTTCACCTTTGCCACCACCGGTTTCAAGCGGCGTGGCCGGATCGGCAATATCGCTTTTCAGGTCAAGAACCTCGAATATCCGGTCAAGCGCGGCTTCGCCCTGTTTGGCCATGGCAAAGGTTTTACCGATGTTGCGGGCGGGCTGCGAAATAACCCCGAAACCCGCCATCAGCGCCATGAAATTGGCCAAGCTCGTGGTGCCGTTTGACATTCGCCACGCCACCACCACCAACAGCGCCGCAATCGCCACGCCCGACAGGCTTTCCATGATCGGTGCCAGCCGCGCCTCTAGCCCGATCAGCCGTAGTTTTAGCGCCAGCAACCGCTCGAAAATCGCGGTGGCGCTGCGCAGAAGATAGGGTTCCAGCTGATAGGCGCGGGCCATGCGGATACTGCCCAGCGCCTCGGAAATTTCGCCGCTCATCAATGCCAGATCATCCTGCGTGTGGCGCGACACAATATGCAACCGCGCCCCGATCCGGTTAACCGGCCAGACCGCGAGCGAAAAAACCGCGACCAGCGTCAGCGTGATCACCCAGTCGATGCTGAGCATCACCGCAACGGTGGCGACCAAAATAAGCACCGCCGATACCCCGCCGAATATTTGCGTAACAGCTTGGCGCACCAGCAAAATATCGGCGGTAAAACGGGTTGAAAGCGCGGTGGGGCTTTCACCCTGCAAGCGCGCCAGATCGGCAAAAACGAGCTTTTCGTGCATGGCTTTTTGCAGGTCGGTCTCGGTTTTGGCCAAGGCGCTGCTGCTTTGCACCTGATACAGCCATGTGCCCAGCCCCTTGACACTGGTCAGCACCACCATCATAAGCGGCCCCCACCAGATCACACTGGCGGTGCTGGCCTGAAAAGCATCGATGATCCATTGCAGCGCCTTGGCATAGCCCGCCGAGGCCAGCGCCCCGAGCAACATGCCGATAAAAGCCAGCCCCAGCCCGCCGCGATACCGCTTTAGCCAGTTAAGCCAAAGCCGCTGATATGGCCCGTTCTTCATGGGTTACGCGATCTTTTTGCCATCGAGGTCAACGTCGCTCCAGACGCCAAGCTCGTTACCGCCAGGCTCGGTGAAATGAAAGCGCCGCCCGCCGGGAAAGGTTTTTATCGCACGGCTGATCACGCCGCCTGCAGCTATTATTTTGGCCTCGGTCGCCTCCAGATTTTCGCTGAAAAATATAACCAGCGGCGCGCCTTGGGCGGTGTGGGCCATGTTGGGCGAGCTAAAAAACCCGCCGCTCAGCCCCGCGCCGGAAAAATCGCAATAGTCAGGGCCGTAGTCGGTAAAACCCCAACCAAAGGCGACCGCAAAAAACTGTTTTGTCGCGCCCAGATTGGCGCTGTGAAACTCGATGTAATTTAGTTTTTCGTGGCTGTTCATGGCTGTTCTCCAATGGTTTTCGCGGCTTGTTGCAAGGCTTTTGGCAGCGATGCTTCCAGCAAATCAAGGTTTTCGCGGGTGCCTGCAGAAATGCGGATACACCGGTTTTGCGGGGCAGAAAACGGCATGCGGATAAACACGCCAAACGTGCCAAGTGCGCCCACCACCGCCTTGGCAAAATCGGCACCCTGCCCGCAATCTATGGTCACAAAATTGGTGGCCGAGGGCAGCGGGGCCAGCCCGTTTTCCCGCGCTATATCGGCAATTCTGGCCTTGGCGGCGGCCACATTTTGCAGCGTTTGCGCCAGATAATCGCTATCGGCCAACGCCGCCAGTGCCCCCGCCTGTGCCGCGCGGTTCATGCCGAAATGGTTGCGCACTTTGTCAAAGGCCTTCACGAAATCGCGGTGGGCAATGCCGTAACCCACCCGCGCGCCCGCCATGCCGTAAGCCTTTGAAAAGGTGCGAAACCGGATCACCCTTGGGTGGCTGACATCTATGGCCGGCGCGGCCCCCGTGGCGAACTCGATATAGGCTTCGTCAAGGCAAAGCGTGGCGGTTTCGGGCAGTTTGTCGATCATTTCCTGCATCGTGGCGGCGCTATGGACGCTGGCCATCGGGTTATCGGGGTTGGCAATATAGATCAGCTTGGCACCGGTTTCATTGGCCTTTTCAAGCAACAGGTCGGGGCTTTCGGCGTCATCCACATAGGGCACCATATCGAGCACCCCGCCGTAACCGGTGACGTGGTAGTTAAAGGTCGGGTATGCGCCGGCGGTGGTCACCACCCCGTCGCCCGGGGCGATCAGCAGGCGCACCAGATAGCCCAGCAACCCGTCTATACCTTCGCCGATCACGATGTTCTCAGCCGCAACCCCGTGCTTTTTGGCCAGCGCTGCTTTTAGATCAAAACTTTCGGGGTCGCCGTATTTCCAGATATCGGCGGCGGCCATGGCGGCCAGCGCTTTGGGCGAGGGGCCAAACACGTTTTCATTGGCCCCGAGCCGCGCCGCAAAAAGGCCGCCTTGCGCCCGTTCCTGGGTTTCAGGGCCGACAAACGGCACGCTGGCAGGTAGCGAGCGGGCCAAATCGGTAAAATGCGGTCCGGTCATGCTGATTTCCCCCTAACTGGTTTACCGTTTGGGCCTAACGCAGGTGGCGGCAAAAAACAACGCCTTCAGGCATCGGTGCCAATAAAGCCGCCCGATTGCCGGTTCCAGAACCCCGCGTAAAGCCCGGCTTTGGCCAGCAGATCGCCGTGGGTGCCCTGCTCGGCAACGCGGCCAGCATCAAGCACCACGATCCGGTCCATTCGGGCGATGGTGGAAAGGCGGTGCGCAATCGCGATCACGGTTTTGCCCTCCATCACCCCGTAAAGGGTTTGCTGGATGGCGGCCTCGACCTCGCTGTCGAGCGCGCTTGTGGCCTCGTCCAGCACCAGAATTGGTGCGTCTTTCAGGATAACCCGCGCAATCGCAATACGTTGCCGCTGCCCGCCTGAAAGCTTTACCCCCCGCTCGCCAACCTGTGCTGCATAGCCGCGATTGCCATACGGATCTTGCAGATCAAGGATAAACTCATGCGCCTCGGCCCGCTTGGCGGCCATGATCATCTCGGATTCGGCCGCATCGGGGCGGCCATACATGATGTTGGCGCGCACCGAGCGGTGCAAAAGCGAGCTGTCTTGCGTAACCATACCGATCTGGCGGCGCAGGCTATCCTGCATGACCGCGCGCACCGATTGCCCGTCGATCAAAATATC
>CAYWXQ010000005.1:0-29443 GCA_964462475.1 uncultured Rhodobacterales bacterium
CAAGCCAATTTGCAATTTTTTTAATATCTTTTTTTCATGACGCGCCATTTTCCTGACCGGCGGCATATTATAGCAAATATTTCGGGTGTAATTTGTGGCAAAAAATTTTACCCTGTCAAAAAGCCGAACCAGCCCTTTGAAAGCCACCCCATGAACGCCGAGCCAAAATTCATTCATCTGCGCGTTCATTCGGCGTATTCACTGCTTGAAGGCGCGATTTTGGCCAAAAAGCTGCCCGATATGTGCGTGGCGGGGGGCATGCCCGCGGTGGCGCTGAGCGACAGCAACAACATGTTCGGCGCGCTCGAATTTTCAGAATTCGCCAGCAAGACGGGCGTTCAGCCGATCATCGCCTGCCAGTTTGATCTGGCTTACGAGACCGCCAGCCAGCCCGGCGTAAAAGCCCCCGCCCCGCGCCCGATTGTGCTGCTGGCGCAAAATGAAACCGGCTGGAAAAACCTGCTGAAGCTTAACACGGCACTTTATCTGGAATGCGGCAATGCCGCGCCCCATATCACGCTGGCGCACCTGAAAGCCCATAGCGCGGGGCTGATCTGCCTAACCGGCGGCGCGCTTGGCCCGCTTGGGCAGTTGCTGCAAGACAACCACGCCGCCAAGGCCCGCCTGCTGGCGGCACACTTCAAAACCCTGTTTGTCGATCGGCTTTATATCGAGCTTCAGCGCCACCCGAATGACGATAGCCGCCGCACCGAGGCCGAAGCCGCTACCGAGCCGGGCTTGGTCGAGCTGGCTTACGGGCTGGATATTCCGCTGGTCGCGACCAATGATGTCTACTTTCCGAAAAAATCCATGTATGAGGCCCATGACGCGCTGATCTGCATCGCAGACGGCGCTTACGTAGACCAGCAAGAGCCACGCCGCCACCTGACGCCGGAGCATTATTTCAAAAGCCAGCGCGAGATGTGCGCGCTATTTGCCGACCTGCCCGAGGCGCTGGAAAACACGGTTGAAATCGCCCGCCGCTGCGCTTTTCGCGCCCGCACCCACCCGCCAATTTTGCCTAAATTCGCCGATGACGAGGTGGAAGCCTTGGCCAATCTCGCCCGCGAGGGGCTGAAAGCCCGCCTTGAGGTCATCCCCCATGCCGCCTCTGTGGAGGAATACGAAGCGCGGCTTGAGTTCGAGCTGAAGATCATCAACGGCATGGGTTTTCCGGGTTATTTCCTGATCGTGGCCGATTTCATCCAATGGGCCAAGGATCAAGGCATTCCCGTTGGCCCGGGCCGTGGCTCTGGCGCGGGCAGTTTGGTGGCCTATGCCCTGACCATCACCGACCTTGACCCGCTGCGCTATGCGCTGCTGTTCGAGCGGTTTTTGAACCCCGAGCGGGTGAGCATGCCCGATTTCGACATCGACTTTTGCATGGATCGCCGCGAAGAGGTCATTACCTATGTGCAGGAGAAATATGGCCGCGATAAAGTGGCGCAAATCATCACCTTTGGCGCGCTGCTCTCCAAGGCGGCGGTGCGCGATGTCGGGCGCGTTTTGCAAATGCCCTATGGGCAGGTGGATAGGCTGAGCAAGCTCATTCCGGTGGAGGGCGTCAAGCCTGTCAGCATCAAACAAGCCCTGAAAGACGAGCCAAAGCTGCGCGAGGCGGCGGATGAGGAAGAGGTGGTGGCGCGGCTTTTGAACTATGCCGAGCAGGTGGAGGGGCTGCTGCGCAATGCCTCGACCCACGCGGCGGGGGTGGTGATCGGCGATCGGCCATTGGACGAGCTGGTGCCGCTTTATAAAGACCCGCGATCAGATATGCCCGCCACGCAATTCAACATGAAATGGGTCGAGCCGGCGGGCTTGGTGAAATTCGACTTTCTGGGGCTGAAAACCCTGACGGTGATTCAAAACGCGCTGGATTTGCTAAAGGCCCGCGATATCGACATCGATATCGGGCTGATCCCGCTGGATGATGAAAAAACCTACGAGCTTTATGCCAGCGCCAAAACCGTGGCGGTGTTTCAGGTGGAAAGCTCGGGCATGATGGATGCGCTGCGCCAGATGAAGCCGACCTGCATTGAGGATATCGTGGCGCTGGTGGCGCTTTACCGCCCCGGCCCGATGGAAAACATTCCGAAATTCTGTAAGGTTAAGAACGGGTTGGAGGAGCGGGACAAGCTGCACCCGAGCATTGACCACCTGCTGGATGAAACCCAGGGCATCATCGTTTACCAGGAGCAGGTGATGCAGATCGCGCAGGAAATGGCGGGCTATAGCCTTGGCGGTGCCGATCTTTTGCGCCGCGCCATGGGTAAAAAGATCGCCGAGGAAATGGCAAAAGAGCGGCCAAAATTCGAAAAGGGCGCAGCCGAAAACGGGGTGGATCGCAAAAAGGCGACGCAGGTTTTCGATTTGCTGGAGAAATTCGCCAATTACGGCTTTAACAAATCCCACGCGGCGGCCTATGCAGTGGTGTCTTATCAAACCGCCTATCTCAAAGCCAATTATCCGGTGGAATTCATGGCCGGGGTGATGAATTGCGATATTCACCTGACGGATAAGCTGCATGTATATTTTCGTGAGGTAAAGCGGCTGGGCATCGAGATGATCCCGCCTTGCGTGAACCGCTCCGAGGCCACCTTCAGCGTGATTGACGGCAAGATCGCCTATGCGCTGGGCGGGCTGAAAAATGTCGGCGTCGAGGCGATGAAGCTGATCGAGGCGGCGCGGCTGGAAGATGGCCCCTTCAAGGACCTGTTTGATTTTGCCCAAAGGGTTGACCTGAAGCGCATGGGCAAACGCCCGTATGAAATGCTGGCCCGCGCCGGCGCGTTTGATCTGCTCGATAGTAACCGCCAGAAGGTGCTGCTGAGCGTGGATGCGCTGGTGGCCTATTCCGCCGCCAATTTCGAGCAAAAGAACTCGTCCCAGAACAGTCTGTTTGGCGATAGCGGAGAGGACCTGCCCCCGCCCCGCCTGCCCATGCCCGATGACTGGCTGCAAACCGAAAAGCTGACACAAGAGCAGGCCGCGATCGGGTTTTACCTGTCGGGCCACCCGCTGGATGATTATATAGCGCCGCTAAAACGCCAGCGCCCGCCGGTGTTCACGCTAGAGGAGCTGACCCAGAAATCCGAGGGCGTAAAAGCCGTGGCGGCCAAAATTGCCGGCACGGTGGCGGGGGTTCAGCGGCGCAAATCGGCGCGCGGCAACCAATATGCCTTTGTGCAATGCTCTGACCCGTCGGGGCTGTTTGAGGTCACGGTGTTTTCAGACGTGCTGGAAAAGGCCGATGCCCTGCTGACGGTTGGCCAAAACATCGTGCTGTCGGTCGAGGCCACCGTTGAGGGCGAGCAGCTAAAACTGCTGGCGCGCGGGATTGTGCCGGTGGATAGCGCCATTGCCGGTGTCGCCGCCAAGGGGTTGAAAGTATTTGTAAACATGCCCGAGGCGGTGCCGGTAATGGCCAAAATTCTGGCCAACAATGTAAAGGGCGCGCGCGGGCCGGTTAACCTGCTGCTCTGCGCCCCCGACCTGCCCGGCGATGTTGAAATCACGCTGCCGGGCAAGTATCCGGTCAACCCGCAAATGAAAGCAGCGCTGAAAAGCATTGAAGGTGTGGTCGCGGTCGAGGAGTTTTAGACGCGCCCGCCCCCGACCATCCCCCCTTGACCCTATGCGCAACCTCGCGCATACCCCGTTGCTATGACCAAGCTTGAAAACATCCGCAATTTCTCGATCGTGGCCCATATTGACCACGGTAAATCCACCCTTGCCGACCGGCTGATCCAAAGCACCGGCACGGTGGCTGACCGCGATATGCAGGCGCAGTTGCTGGACAGCATGGATATCGAGCGCGAGCGCGGTATCACCATTAAAGCCAACACCGTGCGCATTGACTATAAGGCCAATGATGGCCAGAATTATGTGCTGAACCTGATCGACACCCCCGGCCATGTCGATTTTGCCTATGAGGTTTCGCGCTCGATGCGCGCCGTCGAGGGCTCGCTATTGGTGGTCGATGCGGCGCAGGGCGTCGAGGCGCAAACGCTGGCCAATGTGTATCAGGCGATTGATGCCGACCACGAGATCGTGCCGGTTTTGAACAAAATCGACCTGCCCGCCGCCGAACCAGAGCGCGTGTGCGAACAGATCGAGGATGTAATCGGCATTGATGCCAGTGACGCCGTGATGATCTCGGCCAAAACCGGCATTGGCATCCCTGACGTGCTAGAGGCGATCGTGACCCGCCTGCCACCCCCAACCGGTGACATTGACGCGCCGCTAAGGGCGATGCTGGTCGATAGCTGGTATGACCCTTATCTGGGCGTGGTGGTGCTGGTGCGCATCATTGACGGCGTGCTTAAAAAGGGTGACAAAATCAAAATGCTGGCGACCAATGCCAGCTATCCGGTTGACCGTGTTGGTGTGTTCAAACCCGAAATGCAACCGGTTGAAACGCTTGGCCCCGGCGAGATCGGCTTTATGACCGCCAGCATCAAACAGGTGCGCGACACCCGCGTTGGCGACACCATTACCCACGATAAAAAGGGCACGGTAGTGGCATTGCCCGGCTTCAAACCCGCCCAGCCCGTGGTGTTTTGCGGCTTGTTTCCGGTGGATTCAGCCGAATTTGAAGACCTGCGCGAAAGCATCGAAAAACTGGCGTTGAATGATGCCTCTTTCAGTTACGAGACCGAAAGCTCGGCGGCGCTCGGCTTTGGGTTTCGCTGCGGTTTTCTGGGGCTTTTGCATCTGGAGGTCATTCGCGACCGGCTGGAGCGCGAATACGATATCGACCTGATCACCACCGCACCTTCGGTGATTTACCGGATATTCCTGCGCGATGGCACCGTTGTTGAACTGCACAACCCCGCCGATATGCCCGACCTGACACTGGTTGACCATATCGAGGAACCCCGCATCAAGGCCACCATATTGGTGCCCGATGAATACCTCGGCGATGTGCTGAAACTGTGTCAGGACCGGCGCGGTATCCAGATTGATCTGACCTATGCGGGCAGCCGTGCGATGGTGGTTTATGACCTGCCGCTCAACGAGGTGGTGTTTGATTTTTACGACCGGCTTAAATCGGTCACCAAGGGCTATGCCAGCTTTGATTACAGCATGGAGGGCTACGCCGAGGACCAGCTGGTAAAAATGCAAATTCTGGTCAATGACGAGCCGGTGGATGCGCTGTCAACCATGGTTCACCGCGCCCGCGCCGAAGCCCGCGGCCGCGCGATGTGTGCCAAGCTAAAAGAGCTGATTCCGCAACATATGTTCAAAATTCCGATACAAGCCGCCATCGGTGGCCGGATAATTTCGCGCGAAACCATATCGGCGCTGCGCAAGGATGTAACCGCAAAATGCTATGGCGGCGACGCGACCCGTAAACGAAAGTTGCTCGACAAGCAGAAAAAAGGCAAAAAGAAAATGCGCGAGTTCGGCCGCGTCAGCATCCCGCAATCGGCGTTTATTTCGGCGTTGAAGATGGATGATTAATTATTTTGCATCGTCCAACTGGCGGGTTATCCAGGATTGATAGCTCGGATCGCCGATGTTGCGAACATTTTTTGCGCGTTTTGATACGCTGGCGAGGCTTGAAGGCCACCGCTACTCACGCCCGCGAAATCTTCATCTGGCCCGAACCGCACTGGTAATCTCGGAAAAGCCGCCAGAGGCGAACTTGTTCTGTTCACACGTTGGGGCCGGTTCTGCGCGTTTTAGCCCGCAGAACCGGCCGAGAAGATTATTTGATGCGTTTGATCGAAATCGACGCAAAGCCCATACCGCCAATGGATGTGGTGGTGTCGGTGCCCTCGTCGGTGCCGATATCAAAGCGGGACAGCTCTATTTCCGTTGATCCGTCGCCCATGGTCATGGTCTCGCTGGGCATCATCGGGTTGCTGGCCATTACACCCGTGCTTCCCATACCGGTATTCGCCATAGCAGTGGTTGCCATGCCAGTGGTTGCCATAGCAGTGGTTGCCATGCCGGTGGTCGCCATATTGTCAGTGGCCATGCCATCGCTGGCTGTGCCGTCGCCAGCCATGCCGGGAAAGGCGGCGGTAGACAGATCAAAAATGGCGGTCAGGTAATTGTCTGGCACCATGGTGGGGGCAACCATGGCGAAAATACGCAAGTCTTTGGCCTCGGTTTCCACCGTAAAGGTAATGCTTTTGCCCGGGGCCAGCAACACGCCCGACGCGCCATCCATGCCGTTGGCAACAGTGGCGCCATCCCCGATGCTGGCGGCCAGTTCTGCCGGATTTCCGGTCAGGACCTGAACTTTTGCGGCCGGGGTAACATAGCCACCGTCAAAAATCTTGCTATCATATGCGGTGTCGGCAACCAGAACCGGCGCTATCAGCTCACCGGACATTTTGTTCAGCACCGTGATTTCATAGGTGTCGGCAAAAGCCGGCGACACCATCATCATGCCAAGTGTGGAAACGGCGCCAAGCGCCAGGATTGTATATTTCATTTTCTGTCCTCAATGTTTGCTACCAAAGATAAATATTGCTAAAATTCCGTGCCGCGTAGCGAAGCTTTACGGGCTGCGACCGTGCCGCATAAAGCAGAATTAGAGGCCGGATGTTTTTTGATCGTTAGTAAAAGATTTGGATTTGGTTAGCTTGCAACACTCTTGTGTGAGACCTCTGTTTTACAACCGGCTTTGGGTGCAATACGAATACAGCAACAGCCCCCGCCCCCCGAAAACCCGAGGCAAACAAGCGAAATGAGTATAATTTCTGACGATACATATAAGGGAACACGGATTTTGGTCGCCGAAGACGATGACAATATCCGCAATCTTCTGACCTCATATCTGTCGGTCAGCGGGTTTGAAACCGAGTCGGTGGCCAGCGGTTTGGCGGCCCTGAAACGGCTTGAGTCAGCCACGTTCGACCTTGCCATTCTGGATATCATGCTGCCCGAAATGAACGGTCTGGATATCTGCCAGCGGGTGCGCGAACACCAGCAGATGCCGGTCCTGCTGCTCACCGCGCTCGGCGAAGAGCATGACCGTATCCGGGGCTTTGAGGTTGGCGCCGACGATTACCTGGTCAAGCCGTTTTCGCCGCGCGAACTGGTGGCAAGGGTCAAGGCGATCCTGCGCCGCGCGGTTCCGGTTGAGGCGGACAACACGCTGCCCCGCCTGAACCCGGACCCGGGCAGGACGACCGCCGCCTATCCGATCGAAATGGACTGGGCCTGCAAGAGCGCGCGCTTTGAAGGGGGCGAGCTTGAGCTAACCCAATATGAGTTCAGGATATTGGCGGCGCTGGTCCGGCGGCCCGGGGTGGTATTTTCGCGCGATGAACTGCTTGATCTGCTCTATCCCGCCGGTGCCAGCGTTGTGCCCAAAGCGGTTGACGTGCACATCCACAATCTGCGCGCCAAACTTGGGCCCAAGGGCGCCAAACTGCTGCAAACCGTGCGTAGTTTTGGCTATAAGGTAGCCCGACAAGACGCGTCGGCAACGGAATCCGGGGGCCAGAAATGAGTGAACCAAAAAAGCGCCGCCGGGGCTATCCGGTTTTATTGTTTCAACTGGTGGTTGCCAACATTCTTGTTGCCGGGGCGGTTACCGCCACGCTTTACTGGATTTTCACGCGGCTGATGGGCAACTATTTCACCAAGCTGATGCACGAATTCGACATTTCACCGACCAAACTGAACTCGATGTTTGCCAGCAGTGTCGAGCAAAGCCTGTGGTGGGGCATTGGTGTGGCGCTGGTGCTGGGCATTGTGCTGTCGCTGCTGCTCACCAAAACATTGCTGCGCCCGATATCAAAGATGGTGCGGGCCACCGAAAACATTGCCCAGGGCGATCTGTCGGCCCGCACCCCGGCCCTGAAGGGTGAGTTGGGCACCCTGTCTTGGCACCTAAACGACATGGCCAGCGCCCTTGAGCGCCAAGAAGACGGGCGCCAGCAAATGTTGCGTGATCTCAGCCATGAACTGCGCACCCCCTTAACCAATGTCAAAGGCTATATCGAGGGGCTTGAAGACGGGGTTTTCAAGGTCGGGCCCGAAGTGTTTGCGGTTCTGAATTCCGAAGTGCGCCGCCTGAATGACCTGATCGATGATTTGAGCGAGCTAAGCTTTACCGAAGAGCTGTCGGGCGGGTTGCAAAGCGAGCTTGTTGACCCGAAACAGGAAATTTCGGCGGTGCTGGCCGCCCATCGGGCGCGCATGGTGGAGCGTGATTTTATTGTGCATGTGCGTGAAATTGGCACCCCCAAAAAGCTGTTTGCCGACCGCAAGCGCCTGAATCAGGTTTTCAATAACGCCATTTCCAACATGGTCCACTATTTTCGCATTGAAAGCCCGCCACAGGCAGGAACGCGTGGCGAGATATCCATTGACTGGACCAACAACCGGCAGATCATCATTTGCTTTGAAAATAGCGCCCTGCCCATTCCGGCAAATGATCTGGACCGCCTGTTTGATCGTTTTTACCGGGCCGACAAGTCCCGATCCGGCAAATCGAACAATGTCGGGCTGGGGCTGGCTATTGTCAAACGGCTGGTCAACGCCCATGGCGGCGAAGTCTGGGTGAAACAGCACGGTGGCCGGTTTCAGCTTTTTGTTGCCCTGACAACTGACAGGGCAAAAGCGCCAGGCGCGGGCGCAGTTGCAGCGCTTGCGCCCAATGGTACCCGGGGGCCGGAAGCACCCAAAAAACCGGTAGCTACCTGAGGGCCCGTGGGGCGTATTGGCAATCGCCCGAAGAAAAGAATTGACCCACGCGAGAAGAATTTGATTTTGGAGCGGCGTTGGCCGTGTCGCAAAATGGCTGGGGCTTCCAGGGCAGGGCTGGCTGCGGGAACCCTTTTGTTGATGACAAGCAATCACCTACCGGAAATAGGCAGTATAACCCCGAAAACAAATTCATCTTGTTTACGCCGTTAACGGGTCAAAATGCCGAGACCACCTGTTAAAAACATGGTTGGCTCGGCATTGCAGCCTCATGCGCCGTTGAAGACCGGTTATGCGGGGGTCTTCAATTCAAAAACACGTTCAGACGCCGGTTTATGCGGCCCTTTTTCTCAACCTTGCCAAGCCGGATCGCGCCGATCTCGGCGGCCGAGCGCACATGGGTGCCGCCGCAGGGTTGCAAAGGTCAATCTGCGCGTCGCCGCCGGTCGGGTAAAACAGGCTTTGGTCAAGCACAATGCCGCCCTGTTCGGTATGGGCGATCACCTGTGCATCGGCTTGTTGCAGATAGGCGTCGGCGGCGTAAAGTTTGGTGGTCACTTTTCGTCTTTCGGGTGCAGGGCGGCGCGCAGAGCCTCGCCGATTTCACCGACATTGCGCAGGGTCACATCGCTTTGGGTGAACGGAATTTCGATGCCTGCCGCCTCAAACCGTTTGAAAATTTCAAAGTTTATGTCCGAGCGCACCGACAGGGTATTGTTGATATCGCGCAAAAATATCCGCATCACGAAATCAAGCGAGCTGGCACCGAAATTCACAAAAACCACTGTGGGGGCAGGGTAAAGCAGGGTTTGGGGGTGGGCGCTGGCGATCTCCATCAAGATATCGCGCACCTGTTCGGGGTCGGTGCCATAGGCCACGCCAACATTCACCTTCAAGCGACCGGTAACATCGGGCGCGGTCCAGTTTTGCACCGCCCCCGCGATCAGGTCAGAGTTAGGCACGATAACCGCACAACGGTCAAAGGTATCAATCAGGGTGGCGCGCACCGAGATTTTGCGCACGATGCCCTCAACCCCGCCGGCCACGATCCAGTCGCCCTCTTTGATCGGGCGCTCGATCAGCAGAATAATGCCCGACACAAAGTTAGATACAATGGTTTGCAGGCCAAACCCGATCCCGACCGACAGCGCCCCGGCGACAATCGCAAGGTTGGAAAGGTCAAGCCCTGTGGCCGATATTGCCGCCAGCGCCGCCAAAAACACCCCGACATAGCCGATACCCGCCAACAGCGCGTTTTTACCGCCGCTATCAATGCGCGTGCGCGGCAGCACCGAGGTGCGCACGGTTTTCTGCACCAGCCGCGTAATGGTATAACCAGCGCCAAAAACCAGCACAAAAACCAGCAGATCGGTCAGCGAGAAATTGCTCTGCCCGATCGAAACCCCTTTATTCAGCCACTCCCAGATCAGCGCCAGCTCGCTGGGGCTGGCCCCCCAGATCAGCGCCAGCACCGGCAAGGCGGCAATGATCAGCAAAAACGCCACAAATATCGGGATCAGGCGGGCCTGGTCCTGGCGGCCGCTGGCCTCGCTCTGGCCATCAACCCAGCGGTCCAGAAAGGCGCGAAACAGGTCAAACAGCACCAAAAGCGCCGCCAGAAACCCGATGGTGGTGATGGTAGGAAACACCAGATACCGCGCGGCGGCATAATAGCCAAGCGCGGCAAATATCGGGGCCGCCAGTGCCGCCAAAAGCAGCGCCTGCGCCAAAAGCGCGGCAAAGCTGTGGGCGGCGGGCTCGGGCTGGTCATCGGGCACCGCCGGCTTGGCGCGGGTAATGCGGGCCAGCCTAAACAGCGCCAACGCCGCCAATAATATAAGCGGAAAGAACAGCACCGCGCGGGTTTCGGGCGAGAAATTCCCCTGCGCGGCCATCGCATCCAGCACCATGCCCACCGCCACGACCGCGCCTAAAATCAGGCTCATACGATAGCCGGTGGTTGGCGCGCTGACGCCTATCATATCTACAGGGCTGTTTTTGCTGCCAAAAATAGATCGCCCCAGCCATGGACCGGCAATTAACGCAAAAGCCGCCAGCGGCAGGGCGTTTAGTACCGCCACCCCGCGCAGGCCCAAAATACCCGCCCAGTTCACCGCGAATATCAGCGCCGCCGCCCCCAGCCCCGGGGCGACCAGCCGAGAAAGGTTAACCAGCGCCATCTGCCACGAAGACGTGCCCCCGCCCGCTTGCAGCACCCGCGACACCAGTTTTGCCAGCCGCGCCTGTAGCCAAAACAGCATCCACAAGCCGAGCAGCGCCACAAAGATCGCCAACGGGGCTTTTTGCGCCAACTGCCGCGCGCTGGCCTCGTTTTGCAAGTTACCCTGCACTTCGCGCCACATCCGGCCCGTGTAATCGGCCAAATCTATCGCCGCCCCGCCCCAGTTCGCCGGGTTTAGCGGGGTTGGCCCGCGCGCGACCAATTGTTTGGAGAACCGCTCGCGGATCAAAACATTGATCTCGCCAATCAGCCCGTCAAGGCGCTGGAACGCCTCTTGCGCCACAGCGCGGGGCACGTTGGCCAGTGATATCTGCTTTTCCAGCTCGCTACGCCGGGCCGCCAGTTCGGGGGCCTCGGCGACACCGTTATCCGGGGCGGGGCCAAGGGCATCAAGCTGGGCTTGCAGGCTGGAAACCTTGGCCGAGGCCTCGGACTCGACCGCCTTGGCGGCGGCGCGCTGGGTTACAAGGTCGGCGCGCAGGTTTTCAAGCGCCGGGGTCGAGGCCAGCTTGGCCTGCAAAATATCTTCGGCGCGGGTGGCGGTGGCGGCCCATTTCTGGGGTTGCGGCGGGGCGGGCGTGTCTTGGGCCAACCCCGGCAGGGCCAGCGCCAGTGCGGTAACAACAACAAGCGCAATACGCTTTAGCAACGCCATAACAGACCCCCGTTTTGATTCGGATAAAGGGTATCAGCCAATGCGCACATCCGGTAGCGCGTCGCTGTCTTTTACCAGCCATTCCGGCACCGGCAGCGATTTTTCGCGCAGGAATGCCGGGTTGAACAGTTTGGACTGATAGCGGGTGCCATAATCGGCCAGAATGGTTACAATCGTGTGGCCCGGCCCCATATCGCGCGCCATCCGCATCGCCCCTGCAATGTTTATCCCGCTGGAGGCCCCAAGGCAAAGCCCCTCATGGGCGAGCAGATCAAACACCACCGGCAGGGCCTCTGAATCAGGGATGTTATAGGCCATATCAACCGTGAGCCCCTCAAGGTTTTTGGTGATCCGGCCCTGCCCGATGCCCTCGGCAATAGAGCCGCCATTCGAGGCCAGTTTGCCGGTTTTATAATAGCTGTAAAGCGCGGCACCGTCGGGGTCGGCCAGCCCGATTTTGATGTTTTTATCCCGCTCGCGCAGCCCCAGCGCCATGCCCGCCAAGGTGCCGCCAGAACCGACAGCGCAGATAAACCCGTCGAGCTTGCCCTCGGTTTGCGCCCAGATTTCGGGGGCGGTGGTATCAATATGGGCCTGACGGTTGGCGATGTTGTCAAACTGGTTGGCCCAGATCGCGCCGTTGGGGCTGGTTTTGGCCAGCGCCTCGGCCAAGCGGCCGGAGTAGCGCACAAAATTATTAGGGTCTTTATAGGGTTTTGCCGGCACCTCCACCAGTTCGGCCCCCGCAAGGCGGATCATGTCTTTCTTTTCTTGTGACTGGGTTTCGGGGATCACGATCACGGTTTTAAACCCCATCGCCGCCCCCACCAGCGCCAGCCCGATGCCGGTATTGCCCGCCGTGCCCTCGACAATAGTGCCGCCCGGGCGCAGGGTGCCCTGCGCCACCGCGTCGTTGATAATCGACAGCGCCGCCCGGTCTTTGACCGATTGCCCGGGGTTCATGAACTCTGCCTTGCCGTAAATCTCGCAACCGGTGGCCTCGGAGGCGGCGTTCAGCCGGATCAGCGGCGTGTTGCCTACGGCGGCGGGTAGATCATTATATAGGGTCATATCGCGGTTCCTTAATGCGGGCCAGAACCTAATGTAGTTATATATCCGCGCGCAAATGGCAAGGCTTCGGCACTAAATTGCCCAAGAACCGGCGGGATTTTGAACCGGGCTATCGGTGCGGCGGCATTCCTGATATCAAGCGGCGATAGATTTTATGCAGTAATAACGAGGTTTTGATGTTTCCCGACCGCCGCGCCTTTTTAGCGCTGACAGGTGCCAGCCTTGGCTTTGCCGCCCTGCCTGCGGGGCCCGCGCTGGCCGGCACCGCCCAGCGGCGGTTTGCGGTATTTTTAGGCCGCAAACAGGTGGGTAAAACCATGGTGCGGCTTACCCGCGTTGGCGCGCGCGTCGATGCCGAGATCGAGGTCGAGCTTCACCTTAGCATTCTGGGGTTGATCCGGTTTGATTACACGCTCTCCAACCGCGAAAGCTGGGTCGGGGGCGTGTTGCAGGAAATGCGCGCCACCACCAATAACAACGGTAGCCCAGAGCAGGTAACCGCCCGCCGCACCGCCCGCGGGCTTGAAATTGACGGCAGTGGCTATCAGGGTGTGGTTACGGGCAACCCCGCCACCACCAGCTATTTCACCGCCGATTTTTTAAGCCGCCGCACCTGGATAAACACCCAGAACGGTAAGGTTATGACCCCCAATATCGGCCGCGTCGGCCCCGCCCTGTTTGCCACCGCCGAGGGCGACATCCCCAGCACAAAATACGTTATTCGCGGCGGCGTCGACATTGACCTTTACTATGATGCGGATTTTGAGTGGATGGGCAGCAGTTTCAACGTGGCCGGCCGCACCGCCCGCATCGCGATGTCCGAACGCGGCGGCGCGCTAAACCGGATCTGGGCCGGTTAACGCTTAATTGCCGGTCTGGGGCCGCCCGGTTCACGAAACCGGCTGGCGTGCCCTGCCAGATTGGCGCAATTACCTGCGGTGAATGTCGGGTTTTCGCCGCGCTGATATTGGAGTGCCGCCCGAAACGTGCCACAAGGGCCGCAACACGGCCAGACGCAACGCGGGAAACAAGCATGACAACTGAAATCTTCGGCAAGGGCCACCATCTGCAACTGATCGACGGTTCGGGGTTTATCTTTCGCGCCTTTCACGCGCTGCCGCCGCTGACCCGTAAATCAGACGGGTTGCCGGTGGGCGCGGTCGCCGGTTTTTGCAACATGCTTTATAAGCAGGTCGAGGACAACGCCGGCCACGACGCCCCCACCCATGTGGCGGTGATTTTTGATGCCAAGGGCAAGACCTTTCGCAGCGCCATTTACCCCGCCTACAAGGCCAACCGCCCCCCCGCGCCCGAGGATCTGGTGCCGCAATTCCCGATTATTCGCGACGCCACCCGCGCCTTTAACCTGCCCTGTATCGAGCTTGAAGGGTTCGAGGCCGACGATATTATCGCCACCTATGCCGCCCGCGCCCGCGATGCCGGCGGGCGGGTGACGATCATTTCATCCGATAAAGACCTGATGCAACTGGTGGGCGGCGGGGTAGAAATGCTCGACCCGATGAAGAACCGCCGCATCGGTATTGAGGAGGTCGAGGCCAAGTTCGGTGTCGGCCCCGACCGCGTGGTCGATGTGCAGGCGCTGGCCGGCGATTCGGTTGACAACGTGCCCGGCGCCCCCGGGATCGGCATAAAAATCGCCGCGCTGCTGATAAACGAATATGGCGATCTTGAAACGCTTCTGGCCCGCGCGGATGAGATAAAACAACCCAAGCGCCGCCAGACCCTGATCGACAAGGCCGACCAGATCCGCACCAGCCGCGAACTTGTGCTGCTGCGCCAAGACGTGGAACTGCCCGACCCGATCGAGGCCTTTGAACTGCGCGAACCGGTGGCAAAAGATGTGCTTTCTTTCCTTGCAGAAATGGAGTTTCGCACCCTGACCAACCGCATTGCCGCCAAGCTCGGGGCAAAAGCGCCCGAGATCAAGGAGGTTGAGCCAGAGGCGCATGCGGTGCCAGCGCTTGATGTCAGCGCGGCGGCCATTCCGCTGGACCCTGCGAAATACGAGACCGTTTCGGATGCGGCGGCGCTAAAAACATGGATTGATAAAATATACCAACGCGGCTGGGTGGCGTTTGATACCGAAACCACCGGTCTGGACGAAATGCGCGCCGATCTGGTGGGGGTGTCGCTTGGCGTCGAACCCGGCGCTGCCTGTTATGTGCCGCTTGGCCATGTGGTCGGCGAGGGTGACCTGTTTGGCGGGGCGACCCGCGCCGGGGACCAGATGGATATGGCCGCGGCGCTGACGATTTTGAAACCGATGCTGGAGGATGAAAGCATCCTTAAAATCGGCCAGAACATGAAATACGACCTCAAGATCATGGCGCGCAACGGCGTGGCGCTCACCGCGATCGAAGACACGATGCTGATGAGCTATGCGCTGAATGGCGGGGTGCATCGCCACGGGATGGACGAGCTTAGCGACCGCTATCTTGGCCATCAGCCGATCCCGATCAAAACCCTGATCGGCAGCGGTAAATCGGCGATCACCTTTGACCGCGTGCCGCTGGCCGATGCCGCGCCCTATGCCGCCGAAGACGCCGACATAACCCTGCGATTGTGGCAGGTTTTCAAGCCCCGCTTAGTGGCCGAGGGCATGAGCACGGTTTATTACACGCTCGAACGCCCGCTGGTGCCGGTGCTGGCAGAAATGGAGATGTCCGGCATCAAGGTTGACCGCGCGCAGCTGGCGGCGATGTCAAACGCCTTTGCGCAGGATATGGCGGTGCTGGAAACCGAAATCACCACGCTGGCGGGGCGCGGCTTTAATGTGGCGTCGCCCAAGCAACTGGGCGAGATATTGTTTGACGAAATGGGGCTGCAAGGCGGCAAAAAGGGCAAAACCGGCGCCTATGCCACCGGTGCCGATGTGCTGGAGGACCTCGCCGCCGAGGGCCACGCCCTTCCCGAAAAGGTGCTGGAATGGCGCGGTATGGCCAAGCTTAAAAGCACCTATACCGATGCGTTGCAGGCCCATATCCACCCCGAAACAGGCCGCGTGCATACCAGTTATGTGATATCGGGCGCCACCACCGGCAGGCTGGCCTCGACCGACCCCAACCTGCAAAACATTCCGGTGCGCACCAAGGCGGGGCGGCGGATCCGCGAGGCCTTTGTCGCCGCAGATGGCTGCAAGCTGGTTAGCCTTGACTACAGCCAGATAGAGCTGCGGATATTGGCCCATATCGCCAAAATCGACAGCCTGAAACAGGCGTTTTATGACGGGCTGGATATTCACGCCATGACCGCCAGCGAGATGTTCGACGTGCCGATGGATGACATGACCCCCGAAATCAGGCGGCAAGCCAAGGCGATCAATTTTGGCGTGATCTACGGTATTTCGGGCTTTGGGCTGGCGCGCAACCTGCGCATTCCGCGCAAAGACGCGCAGGGGTTTATCGACCGCTATTTTGAGCGCTTCCCCGGTATTCGCGCCTATATGGATGCCACCGTCGCCTTTGCCAAAGACAAAGGCTATGTAAAAACCCTGTTCGGGCGGCGCATCCACACCCCCAATATTGCCGCCAAAGGTCCGCATGCGGGCTTTGCCAAACGCGCCGCGATCAACGCGCCCATTCAGGGCACGGCGGCCGATATCATCCGCCGCGCGATGGTGCGCATGCCCGCAGCTATTGCCGGTTTGCCCGCCAAAATGCTGCTGCAGGTGCATGATGAACTGATCTTCGAGGTGAAGGACGCGGCGATAGACGACACCATCGCCGTGGTCCGCGAAATCATGCAAAACGCCGCCGAGCCGGCGGTAAAAATAAACGTGCCACTGGTGGTTGATGCCGGCATCGGCCATAGCTGGGCCGAGGCACATTAATCAGTCCCGCCCATGCTTTTGGGCGCTTGGCGGGTGAACCGCGCCTTGCGCGGCTATGCCTCGTCTTTGTGTTTGTCCTTGCCGACCAGCCGTTTTAGCCAGCCCTTTTTCTTGGCCTCTGGCGCGGCACTTTCATCGGCACTTTGATCTGGGCTTTTGTCGGGGCCTTCCAGCGCCAACTGAAAATTGGCAAAAAACTTGTCGGCCATTTTCTTGGCAAAACCATCCACCAGCCTTGAGCCGATCTGCGCCAGTTTGCCGCCAACACGGGCCTCTACCTCGTAGCTTAACTCGGTGCCGCCGTCCACATCGGCCAGCCGCACTTTGGCCCCGCCCTTGGCAAAACCGGCCGCGCCGCCCTTGCCCTCACCCGAAATGGTATAGCTTTGCAGTTCTACAATATCGCCAAGCGTCACCGCGCCCTTGAAGGTCGCCTTTACGGGGCCGACCTTTTGGGTAACCACCGCGGTAAAGCCGCCATTTTCGTCGCGGGTCATTTCAGAGCAACCGGGGATGGAGGCTTTTAGAATTTCGGGGTCGTTCAAAGCCTGCCAAACGGTGGCGCGGTCGGCTTTTATAATGCGGCTTCCGGTCAGTTCCATCAGTATTCCCTTGTGTTTTTATCACCTTAGCGTGGCTAAAATCAGGATGCAATCAGCCGATTTCATAGGGCAGAATACCGCGCCGCATCGGGTTGATTTTTAGTGGTTTTTCAAGCGGTGGCACCGCGCGCTGGTGGCAGGATTTACGCTCGCAAATCCGGCATGAAATGCCGATCGGCTCAAACGCGGCGGCATTGCCAAGATCGAAATCATCGGCATAGACCAGCGCTTGGGCATGGGCGACCTCACAGCCCAGCCCGATGGCAAAGCGCGGTTTGGGGGCGCCATATGCACCGCCGGGTTTGGTGATATCTTTGGCAAGGCAAAAATAGCGCACCCCGTCGGGGGTTTCGGCCAGTTGGCGCAAATAGCGCGTCGGGGTTTCAAACGCACGGTGCACGTTCCAAAGCGGACAGGCCCCGCCGAAACGGGCGAATTGCAGCTTGGTCGCCGAGTGGCGCTTGGTGATGGTGCCCGCCTGATCAACCCGCACAAAGAAAAACGGTACCCCCTTGGCACCGCTGCGTTGCAGGGTCGAAAGCCGGTGCGCCACCTGCTCTATGCTGGCGCCAAAGCGTTCGGCCAGCAGGTCCAGATCGTGGCGCAACGCCTTGGCCGCGGCCAGAAACGGGCCATAGGGCAAAAGCGCCGCCCCGGCAAAATAGTTGGCCAGCCCGATTTTACAGATTGCCCGCGCTTCAGGAGAGCCGAATCTGGCATAGTCCAGCGTTGCCTCCAGCAGGGCATCATGCTCTATCAGCGATATTTGATGCGCAATTTGAAAGGCTTGCGTGGCGGGGCTGGCATCGGCCTTGATGGTCAGCTTGCCTTGCTTATACTGCCGAAGCGGGCCTTTGGCATAGCCGGTATCAACCCCGTGCTGGCGGGTCAGGTGGCGCTCAAGCAATGCCAGATGGTTGCCGTTGCCCAGCCGCGCCCTGCTGGCAAAGCTTTCGGCAGCGCGGTCAACCGCGTCAATATAGTTGTCACAGTAATGGAAGAAATCGCGCACCTCCTCCCATGGCTGCGGGTCTAGGCCGGTGGCATCCTGACCCAAGGCCTCGTTCAGCGACGCAAGCCGGTCCTGGGCGTTTTTGTGGGCGCGGTGCAGGTTTAAAAACGCCCGCGCCAGTGCCGGCGCGTTTGAGGCAGTAAGCTGCAAATCGGCCAGCGGTGGGCTTTCGCCAAATAGCGGGTCGGCCAAGGCCTCGCGCATATCGACCACCATGCGGTCGGCCTCTGCCACCGACAATTCGGTGACATCAAAGCCGAACTGTTGCG
Source organism: uncultured Rhodobacterales bacterium (assembly GCA_964462475.1). Taxonomy (GTDB): domain Bacteria; phylum Pseudomonadota; class Alphaproteobacteria; order Rhodobacterales; family Rhodobacteraceae; genus UBA3077. Next base: position 18,369 of record CAYWXQ010000005.1, read on the forward strand.
CCATCGCCAGCACCACGGTCGCCGATATCGGCCGGTGGTTGTTCTCCATCTGGTTGAGGTATGAAAGCGAAATACCGAGCTTTTCGGCAAAGTTTTTTTGGGTCAGCTGGCGTTTCAGGCGGGTTTCACGCAGCTTTACGCCGGCATATAGTTTTTGGGTGGTCATGGCGGCCTTTCGCAAATTCGCAAAAATACGCTTTCAAGTATAACTCTATATGCAAATATGCCAATCCCTTCTTTCGCCCCCCGCCAGATTGGCCTATGCTGGGTAACAAACCCCGAGGGAGGCCCCATGCAAACCATACTTGAGCAGCTCGAAACCCGCCGTGCAGATGCCAGACTTGGCGGCGGCCAGCGCCGGATTGATGTGCAGCACAGCAAGGGCAAACTGACCGCGCGCGAGCGCCTTGACGTGCTGCTAGACCCCGACAGTTTTGAGGAATTCGACATGTTTGTCGCCCATCGCTGCACTGATTTTGGCATGGAAACGCAAAAATACCCGGGGGACGGCGTGGTCACCGGCTGGGGCACGATCAATGGCCGCATGGTTTATGTTTTTTCACAAGATTTCACCGTGCTTGGTGGCTCGCTTTCGGCGACCCATGCGCAAAAGATCGTAAAAGTCATGGATATGGCGATGAAAAACGGGGCGCCCTTGATCGGCCTTAATGATAGCGGCGGCGCGCGCATTCAAGAAGGGGTTGATGCGCTGGGCGGTTATGCCGATGTGTTTCAAAAAAACATCGAGGCCAGCGGGGTGATCCCGCAAATCAGCGTGATCATGGGGCCGTGCGCGGGCGGGGCGGTATATTCGCCGGCGATCACCGATTTTATTTTTATGGTGCGTGACAGTTCATATATGTTTGTCACCGGTCCCGACGTGGTAAAAACCGTGACAAATGAAGTGGTTACAGCCGAAGAACTGGGCGGGGCCACGACCCATACCAGCAAATCATCGGTCGCGGATGGCGCCTTTGACAACGACCTTGAAGCGCTGATCGAGGTCCGCCGATTGGTTGATTTTTTACCGCTGAATAACCGTGAAAAGCCCCCCGTGCGGCCGTTTTTTGATGCCCATGACCGGCTGGAGCCAAGCCTCGATACCCTGATCCCTGCCAACCCCAACACCCCATATGACATGCACGAACTGGTGCGTAAAACCGCCGACGAGGGCGATTTTTTTGAAATTCAGGCCGATTTCGCCAAGAACATCCTGACAGGGTTTATCAGGCTCGAGGGCCAAAGCGTGGGCGTGGTTGCCAACCAGCCGATGGTGCTGGCGGGGTGTCTTGATATCGACTCCAGCCGCAAGGCGGCGCGGTTTGTGCGTTTTTGCGATGCGTTTGAAATTCCGATCCTGACCTTTGTTGATGTGCCCGGTTTTTTGCCCGGCACGGCGCAGGAATATGGCGGCGTTATCAAGCACGGCGCCAAGCTTTTATTTGCCTACGGCGAGGCCACGGTGCCCAAGGTAACGGTGATTACCCGCAAGGCTTACGGCGGGGCTTATGATGTGATGGCCTCAAAACACCTGCGCGGTGATTTCAACTATGCGTGGCCCACGGCGCAAATCGCGGTGATGGGCGCGGGCGGCGCGGTTGAAATCATCCACCGTGCCGATCTGGGCGACGCTGATAAAATCGCCTGCCATACGGCGGATTACGAGGCCAATTTCGCCAGCCCGTTCAAGGCCGCCGAGCGCGGGTTTATTGACGAGGTCATCATGCCCCGCAACACCCGCAAACGGGTGGCGCGGGCCTTTGCCAGCCTGCGCGGTAAAAAGCTGACCAATCCGTGGAAGAAACACGACAACATTCCGCTATAGGAGGCGCTTGTGACTGCGACTATTTTGCCGCCTTGCCATGCCGCGAAATCGGCGTATTTTGAGGGGGATACAGGAGGCTTTGCCAATGAAACTGCCCGACCCGCCCAAGCTGGTGCGTTTTTTGATCTTTCATGCCTTCAACGGCATGGTGATCGGCGTGATGTTTGTGTTCGCGATCATCTGGAGCAACTTTCTGGGCGTCGGCGATATGCTGGCCCGCGACCCAAGCGGCATTGCCACCTTTATTCTGTTTTTCCAAACCGCGCTAACCTTTGGCGGGGTCTCGGCGGCAGTTGCCGTCATGAACTTGGGCGAGGACGACGATTCAGATTAGCGTCCCTTCGGGGACGACTCGAACTAGCGCCCTTTATAAGGAGCGCCTGTCATGGCTAATCTACCCTATATGCTTAAACATCGCGGCTTTCCCGGGCGTTTGCCCGGCTCTGATTTGCAATTCACCATCCGCCGCGCCTCGCCCAAAGGGGTGACGCCGCTAAAGCCGCGCGAGCGTTTTCGTGACCGTCGCGCCATTGATAAAAAAGCCGATGCGGTGTTTATCGCCTGCCTGTGGGAAGCCTTTGGCGACCAACCTTTTGAGCGCGGCAATCTGGATGCGGGCCGTCTTGGCTGGTTTTTTGGCCGAGAGGTGATTGCGGCGACAGACCCGTTTGACAATGCCTCATATGAAGCGCTGCTGAAGATCGATGTAAAGCGCGCCAAGGCCAGTTTTCCGGACATGTTCGACGGGGTGGTGCCGTGAGCCCGCATGCGCAACATTCCGCTTGCCCTTGGGTAAAGGTGGCGAAAAACACTGGATTGCAAGGGTTTGTCGGTGCAAGCTTGCGTTGCAATCAATCTGGAGGGACACCATGGTTCATATTTTACGCAATAAATTTGCCGCGCTTGTCTTGGCGGGCTTTACGCTTTCGGCCTGCAGTTCCATTGGCGAAACTGCCGGTATGGGCGCGCTTTTGGGGGCTGGCGTGGCGGGCGCAACCGGTGGCAACATGGTTACCGGCGCGGTTATCGGTGGTGCGGCCGGCGCGGCGTGTTTCCAGACCAACACCTGCTAAAACCGGCGCGGCATCGCGCGAAATTCATATCGGGGCTGCCTGCAATCGCGGGCGGCCCCTTTTTGTTTGCCAAGGGGGTATTGCCTGATGTTCAAAAAGATCCTGATCGCCAATCGCGGCGAGATCGCCTGCCGTGTTATTAAAACCGCCCGCAATATGGGTATTAAAACCGTTGCCGTCTATTCAGACGCCGACCGCGAGGCGTTGCATGTAAAAATGGCCGACGAGGCGGTGCATATCGGCCCGCCCACTGCCGCCGAAAGCTATATCGTGATTGATAAAATTATGGCCGCGATCCGGCAAACGGGGGCAGAGGCGGTGCATCCGGGCTATGGGTTCCTGTCAGAAAACCCGAAATTTGCCGAGGCGCTGGCGGCCGCCGGCGTGGTCTTTATCGGCCCGCCGGTCGGGGCGATCAAGGCGATGGGCGATAAAATTACCAGTAAAAAACTGGCCGAGGAAGCTGGTGTTTCAACCGTGCCGGGCCATATGGGGCTGATTGAAGACGCCGAAGAAGCGGTGACGATTTCCAATCAGGTCGGCTATCCGGTGATGATCAAGGCCAGCGCCGGTGGTGGCGGCAAGGGCATGCGAATAGCCTGGAATGATGACGAGGCCCGCGAGGGCTTTCAAAGCTCCAAAAACGAGGCGGCGGCGAGCTTTGGCGATGACCGGATTTTCATTGAAAAATTCATCACCCAGCCCCGCCATATCGAAATTCAGGTGCTGGGCGACACCCACGGCAATTGCCTTTACCTCAATGAGCGCGAATGCTCGATCCAGCGCCGCCAGCAAAAGGTAATTGAGGAAGCCCCGAGCCCGTTTTTAACCCCTGAAACCCGCGCTAAAATGGGCGCTGAATCGGTGGCGCTGGCCAAAGCGGTTGATTATAGCAGCGCCGGCACGGTTGAATTTATCGTTGATAGCGACCAGAACTTTTACTTTCTTGAAATGAACACCCGCTTGCAGGTCGAGCATCCGGTGTCCGAGCTGATCACCGATATCGACCTTGTCGAGCAGATGATCCGCGTGGCGGCGGGTGAGCGCCTGACGCTAACCCAAAGCGACATCGGCATCAACGGCTGGGCGATTGAAAGCCGCCTTTACGCCGAGGACCCTTATCGCAACTTTCTGCCCTCGATCGGGCGGTTGACCCGTTATCGCCCGCCCGCCGAAATCGACGGCGCGGTGCGCAATGATACCGGCGTTTTTGAGGGCGGCGAGATCAGCATGTTTTATGACCCGATGATCGCCAAGCTTTGCACATGGGCGCCCGACCGCGCCGGTGCCATTCGCGGTATGCGCCAAGCGCTTGACGCGTTCGAGCTCGAGGGCATCGGCCATAACCTGCCGTTTTTAAGCGCGGTCATGGACCACCCGCGCTTTATGTCGGGCGACATTTCAACCGCCTTTATCGCCGAGGAATACCCCGACGGTTTTATGGGCGCGACCCTGCCCGAACCGGTGTTAAAGCAACTGGCGGCGGGGGCCTCGGCGATGATGCGGGTGGCCGAAATTCGCGCCGCCAAAATCAGCGGGCGGCTGGACAACCACGAGCGCAAGGTCGGTGAAGATTTCGTTATTTCACTGCAAGGTGTTGATTTCGCCGTTAAAATAGAGGCCGACAAGACGGGGTCAACCGTGCGCTTTGCCGATGATACCAGCCTGCGCGTCGGGTCTGACTGGCAGCCGGGTGACGGGCTGGCCGAGCTTGAAATCTCGGGCGAGGTGGTAATAGCCAAGGTGCAGCCGATTGCGGGCGGTTACCGCATGCGCCATCGCGGTGCCGACCTTAACGTTATCATCCGCACCCCACGCTTGTTTGCGCTGTCAAAACACATGCTTGAAAAAGTGGCCCCCGATACCAGCCGCCTGCTGCTATGCCCGATGCCGGGACTGGTGGTCAAACTGGATGTCGCGGTCGGAGACGAGGTGCAGGAAGGTCAGGCGCTATGCACCGTTGAAGCGATGAAAATGGAAAACGTGCTGCGGGCCGAGAAAAAAGCGGTGGTGGCAAAAATAAACGCCGCCCCGGGTGACAGCATGGCGGTTGACGCGGTGATTATGGAGTTTGAGTGATGGCAAATCTGGCAGACTGGAAGGCATTGGCCGAAAAAGAACTGCGCGGCAAGCCGCTGGAAAGCCTTGAGTGGCAAACCCCCGAGGGTATCACCGTTAAGCCGGTTTATACGGCAGATGACACCGCTGAATTGCCCCATATGCACAGCCTGCCGGGCCTGGCCCCCTTTACCCGTGGCCCGCGCGCCACCATGTATGCGGGCCGCCCGTGGACCATCCGCCAATATGCGGGGTTTTCGACCGCCGAAGAAAGCAACGCCTTTTACCGCCGCAATCTGGCAGCAGGGCAAAAAGGCGTATCTGTGGCGTTTGATCTGGCCACCCATCGCGGCTATGACAGCGACCATCCCCGTGTCGAGGGTGATGTCGGCAAGGCCGGTGTGGCCATCGACAGTGTCGAGGATATGAAGATCCTGTTTAAGGGCATTCCGCTGGATAAAATGTCGGTTTCGATGACCATGAACGGCGCGGTTATCCCGATACTGGCCAGCTTTATTGTGGCGGGGGAGGAGCAGGGGGTGGCGCGTGCGGCCCTGACCGGCACCATCCAGAATGACGTGCTAAAAGAATTCATGGTGCGCAACACCTATATTTACCCGCCCGAACCCAGCATGCGCATTGTGTCGGATATCATCAAATACACCGCCGCCGAGATGCCGAAATTCAATTCGATCAGCATTAGCGGCTATCACATGCAAGAGGCCGGTGCCAACCTTGTGCAGGAGCTGGCCTATACGCTGGCGGACGGCAAGGAATATGTGAAAGCGGCGATTGAGGCGGGGATGGATGTGGATGCCTTTGCCGGCCGGCTTAGTTTTTTCTTTGCCATCGGCATGGATTTTTTCATGGAGGCCGCCAAGCTGCGCGCCGCCCGCCTGTTGTGGCACCGGATCATGACCGAATTCGGCGCGCAAAAAACCGCCAGCAAAATGCTGCGCACCCATTGCCAGACCTCGGGCGTCAGCCTGCAGGAACAAGACCCTTATAACAACGTTATCCGCACCGCGTATGAGGCGCTGGCGGCCGCGCTGGGCGGCACCCAAAGCCTGCACACCAACGCGCTCGACGAGGCGATCGCGCTGCCCACCGATTTTTCGGCCCGCATCGCCCGCAACACCCAGCTGATCTTGCAAGAGGAAACCGGCATTACCAACGTGGTCGACCCGCTGGCGGGCAGTTATTATGTTGAGAGCCTGACCGCCGAGCTGGCCGATAAAGCCTGGGCGTTGATAGAGGAGGTCGACAGCCTTGGCGGCATGACCAGGGCGGTTGAATCCGGCATGCCCAAGCTACGGATCGAGGAAAGCGCGGCGCGCCGCCAAGCGGCTGTCGATCGCGGCAAAGAGGTGATTGTCGGGGTTAATAAATACAAGCTTGATACGCAAGACCCGATCGACATTCTGGATGTCGACAATGTGGCGGTGCGCGAGGGCCAGATCAAACGCCTGAAAGCGATGCGCGAAAGCCGCGATGAACCCGCCTGCGTGGCGGCGCTGAGCGCGCTTGAAGCGGGGGCGCGCGGCACTGGCAACCTGCTGGCGCTGGCGGTAAAAGCGGCGCGGGCCCGCGCCAGTGTTGGCGAAATATCAAGTGCGATGGAGCGGGTTTTTGGCCGCCACAAGGCCGAGGTCAAAACCCTGAAAGGGATTTACGGCGCGGCTTACGCGGGCGACGAGGGCTTTGCCAAAATAGTTCAAGACGTGCAGGATTTTGCCAACAGCGAGGGCCGCCCCCCGCATATGCTGGTGGTTAAAATGGGGCAAGACGGCCATGATCGCGGGGCCAAGGTGATCGCCACCGCCTTTGCCGATCTTGGCTTCAAGGTCGATGTCGGGCCGCTGTTCCAGACCCCCGAGGAGGCGGCGGCCGAGGCCATCGCCAAGGGCGTGCATGTGGTTGGCATCAGCTCACAGGCGGCGGGGCACAAAACCCTTGCGCCGCTATTGCTGGATGCGCTGCGCGCTGCCGGTGCCAATGATATTATCGTGGTTTGCGGCGGGGTCATTCCGCAGCAGGATTACGAATTTTTGTATGATCACGGGGTAAAGGCCATATTTGGCCCCGGCACCAACATCCCCGAAGCGGCAAAGAAAGTGTTGCGGCTGATCCGGCGGCAAAACTGGTAGGAAAACCGGTGACAGGTTGGGTTAGTTCTCGCGAAAGGCGCGGTTAAAATAGTTGGCCACCGGTTTTAGCAGATATTCCAGCGGGGTGCGATCGGCGGTTTTTATAAACGCCTCCACCGGCATGCCGGGTAAAATGTCCAACCCGACCAACTTGTCGAGCTCGCCTTTGTTCGGGCGCAGTTCGGCTGAATAATAGCTGACCCCCGTGCGGTCGTCTACCAGCACATCGGGCGAAATGTTGACAACGGTGCCGAATACCTCGGGGGTGGTGCGCTGGTCGAAGGTGGTAAAGCGCAATGTCGCGGGCTGGCCAATGCGGACCTGATCAATATGCTGGGTCGGAATGCGGGTGCGGATGATCAGGGGTTCATCTTGCGGGATGATGTACAGGATCGGCGCGCCGGGCTGCACCACCGCGCGGGTGGTAAATACCGTCAGGCCAAAAACCACGCCGGCACGGGGGGCGCGCAGGGTTAGCCGGTCTACCACCTCCAGCAGCGATAGCCGGTTTTGCCGCAGCTCAATCTCGCGCGGTTGGAGTTCGCGCAGCGCGCCGATGGCCTCTTCGCGCAGGCTGGTGGCGAGCTTTAGCCGCTCGATCTCGATCTCGGCCAGCCGGGCGCGGGATTGCGCGATATCGGCGTTGAGCGAGCCAATGCGCCCGCCCATGCTGGCGGCCTCCCGGCGCAGGGCCGACACCCGGCTGGCCTGCGTTAACCCGCTGGCCAGCAGCGCCTGCTGGTCTGAAAGTTCTTGCGCCAGCAGGGTTGATTGCGCCTCCATCGAGGCCAGTTGCGCCTGGGTGCCGGTAATCTGGTTGTTGATCTGCGCACCGCGCTCGTTCCACTGCGAAAGCGCTTCGTCTAATGAGGCGCGGCGGGCGAAAAACAGCGATTTCTGGCCGTCTATCAGCTCGGCCACCTTGGGCAGGGTTTGAGCCGCCGTCACGATTTCGGGCTCAAAAGTGATGGTGTCAGCGCCGTCGCGCTCGGCCAGCAGGCGGCTTTTTTGGCCGAGAAGTTCATAAAGCTGGCCCTCGGTGATCGCGAGTTTCGATCTGGTCAGCACCGCGTCAAAGCGCAGCAATACCTGTCCGGCCTTGACCCTGTCGCCATTGGCGACCAGAATTTCACCAACAACCCCGCCTTGGGGGTGCTGCACGATCTGGCGGTTGCTTTCAACCTCGACCCGCCCCGAGGTCACAATTGCACCGGCGATTTGGGTGGTAACCGACCAAAACACCAGCCCGCCCAGCAGGCCAACCAGCGCCACCATGCCCAGCAGCACAAACCGCCCGGTGCCCCATTTTTTTGCCTGCGCCATCAGTTGCCGCCTTTCACAGCCATTTCGCCGGCAATGGTCTGGTAGTTCTGGGTCATTTCGCGGATCACCTGATCGCGGGGGCCGAATTTGGCGACAATCCCGTCTTGCAGCACCAGCGCCAGATCGCAGGCCGCGATCCCCGAGGGCCGGTGCGCCATGATCACCACCGCGCCGCCTTTGGCCTTGAAGGCGTTGATCGCGGCGTCAAGCGCGATGCCGCCGTGGGAATCAAGGTTCGAATTCGGTTCATCCAGCACCAGCAATACAGGGTCGCCGTAAAGCGCGCGCGCCAGAGCGATGCGCTGTTTTTGCCCGCCCGACAGCCGCGCCCCGCCATTGATTTTGGTGTCATACCCGTCAGGCAGTTTCAAAATCATCTCGTGGGCGTCGGCCAGCTTGGCGGCGGTGATCACCATCTCGGCGTCAGGGCTTTGGTTAAGGCGGGCGATGTTTTCAGAGATCGTGCCGTCAAACAGCGCCACATCTTGCGGCAAGTAACCAACATAGCGCCCCAGATCGCGGGGGTTATACTGCTCTAGCGAGGCGCCATCCAGTCGGATTTTGCCCGAAACCGGTTGCCAGATACCGGTCAGCACCCGCGCCAATGTCGATTTGCCCGAGGCACTTTCACCGATCACCGCCAGCGCTTGCCCGGGCTCGACCCGAAACGACACCATGCGCAGGGTCGCGGTGTTTTCACCGGGCGGCACCACGGTTACTTTTGAAAGATCAAGATACGCCTTTGGCCGCGGCAATTCGGTGCGCACCGGCGCTTCGGGCATCGACCCCAGCAGCAGCGACAGCGCCTTTTTGCCCTGTCGTGCCCGTTGCACCAGCGACCATTGCGCGATTGATTGTTCAACCGGTGCCAGCGCCCGACCCATTAAAATAGACCCCGCGATCATCGCCCCAGCCGTCATCTCGTTTTGCAGCACCAGCCACGCGCCCAGCGCCAGCATCGCGCTTTGTAAAAACAGCCGCAGGGTTTTGGTCAGGGCGCTGAAAAACCCGATACGATGGGCGGCGCGGGTGTTGGTTACCAGCGCGGCCTCGCGGGCGTGGCCCCAGCGGGCCAAAGCGGCATCCTGCATGCCCAGCCCGTGCACCGCCTCTGACTGGCCACGAAAGTTTTCAGACAACGCCTGCGCGCGGGCGGCATCGCGCGAGGCCTCAAAAACCGGGCGGCGGCTTAGATACTGGTTAAGCACGGTGATCAAAACCAGCACCGCCCCGCCCCCCAGCGCCAGCCAGCCCAACAACGGATGAAACATAAAAATCGCCGCCAAAAAAATCGGGGTCCACGGCAGGTCGAACACCGCAAACAGCGCGGGCGAGGCCAGTAAGCGCTGGATTGATTCAAGGTCCTGCAACCCCGAATCAGGGCGGGCGCGGGCCTCGGCGGCGACGGCGCGTTTAAGGGTTACATCAAACACCCGCTCGTCAAGCGCGGCCTGAAACCCCGCGCCGATCTGGGCCGCGATCCGGCCGCGGGCGAAATCCAGCAAACCGAAAATGCCGTAAAGCAGCACCACCAGCATCAGCAGCGCCACCAGCGTTTCCTCGGACCGCGAGCCAAGCACCCGGTCATAGACTTGCAGCATAAAAAGCGGGCCGGTAAGCATCAGCAAATTGGTAAAGGCGCTAAACAGCCCGATCGACAGCATAGCGCCGCGCCAGCGCTTTAGCACCGCCGATATCTCCTGTCTGCCGGTTTTCATAAGCCGGGTGTGGTCCATTCTTTGCCCTCGTTAACTGTGGCTTGCTTTTCGGCGACGGCTTGCTTGTGACAAAATTTAGCCTTTCCGACATGGCTGTCAATCTGGTATCATTACCCGATAAGATATATTGCCACCAAATATTTTAAGGCTTCACTTACGGAATACCGGTATGAACGCAAAACGTAAATATTTCAACTGGCTGATTAGTTTGGCTTTACTATCCTCGCTTGGCGCGTGTGCGGGGGCGCAAAACCTGACCCAGGGCGAGATTTATGACCCGTTCGAAACCACCAACCGGTCTATCCACGAATTCAACAAAGTGCTGGACAAGGCGGTTGTCGGGCCGGTTGCCCGGGTTTACGGCGCGGTTGTGCCCGCGGAACTGCGCACAATTGTTGACAATACCGCGCGCAACCTTGGCCAGCCCAATGCTTTTGTAAACCATGTTTTACAGGGTAACGGCGATGCGGCGGGCGTTACTTTTACCCGGTTTCTGCTAAATTCGACTATCGGCTTGGCTGGCCTGTTTGACCCCGCCGCCGAAATGGGCATTTTTGACAAACCCACCGATTTCGGCGAAACTCTGGCCACATGGGGGGTGCCGCAGGGGGCATATATCGAGCTGCCGGTGCTTGGGGCCAGCTCGGTGCGTGATGCGGCCGGCATTGCGGTTGATCTGGCAATTGACCCGCTGAATTATGTGATCACCAAAAAACAGGCCTATTATTTGCTGGCGCTGCGCGGGGTTAACCTGATCGGCAAGCGCAATGCTTATGATGATCTGATCAATGTGCTGCTTTACGAATCAGCCGACAGCTACGCCGCCCAGCGGTTATCCTATTTGCAAAACAAGCGTTTCGCGGTATCGGGTGAAAACGTGCTCGACGATCTGGAGGATCCCTATGCCAATCAATAAACCAAACCGGCGCCT
>CAYWXQ010000006.1:0-29280 GCA_964462475.1 uncultured Rhodobacterales bacterium
AAGATGACCGTCTGGTTTTCACCCGCCCCTATCCCGATACCCCCACCTAGAGGCCCTTGCTTGCAAGGCCGGGCCGAGCGAAGCGAGGCGTTGGCGCCGCAGGCCATTTTTGCCGCCCCCGGCAAAAATGCCACCGGTGCGGCCAAAATTCAAGTTTGCGGATGGCCTGTAAGCCGGATTTTGTTCAGGGCCTTGCAGCCCTTTGATGACCATTCATCTGGGCGTATTGTTACCAACACGCTCTAGCAGCCAACCCGGGTCTCTGGGTGGAAGCACCCGAACTTGCGCTCACAAGACCCCTATTTGGCTTTGCTCCTGGCGGGGCTTGCCGTGCCCTCATGGTTGCCCACAAGGCGGTGGGCTCTTACCCCACCGTTTCACCCTTACCCTGCCGAAACAGGGCGGTTTATTTTCTGTGGCGCTTTCCCTCGGGTTGCCCCGGCCGGCCGTTAACCGGCGCCATGCCTTCCTGGAGTCCGGACTTTCCTCGCTTTCACGCAGTCATCCAGCCATCCGCGCGCCTAACATAGGCACCACGGCCCAAAGCACAATGGCTATTGCAGCACATCTTGCAAAACTTCGGCGCTTAGCGGTTTGGAGATACACCAGATAGACGGGTGCGGCGTGGTGCTATAGCGGTGGGTTTTCGGCATCCGGCCGGATGTGATCACAACCTTGGCCTGCGGGCAGCGGCCCAGGCATTCATCCACCAACGCCCAGCCCATTTGGCCGTCGTTCAGGTGCAGATCTGTCACCAGCGCATCATAGCAATCGCCGCGTTTCAGCGCCGCCAGCCCTTCTTCAAAACTACCGGCGCGCGTCACCTCATAGCCGATCAACCGCAGTTGCGCCGCGACAGATGCCAGCGCCTCGGGGTCGTCCTCGACCAATAGCGCACGGCGGCGCGTGGCCTGCGGCGGGCTGGTTTCGGGGGCGCTTAATGGCAGGGTCAGGCACACCGATGTGCCCGTATCCGGCGTGCTCAAAATCTGGATATCGCCACCGGTTTGCTTGATAAACCCGTATACCATCGAAAGCCCCAGCCCCGTGCCTTCGCCATCTTTACGGGCGCTGAAAAATGGCTCCAGTGAATGGGCGAGCACGGTTTCATCCATGCCGCAACCGGTGTCAGTAACCGATATTTGCACGGTTTCAGCCCCCGTTTTCGCGACCTGCACCGTAATTTTACCCCTGCCGCTGATCGCCTGATTGCTGTTTAAACACAGGTTCAAAATGGCACTTTCCAGTTGCCCGGGGTCAACCCGCACATATAGCGGCACCGGTGCTGGCGTGGTTTCAAGCACCACCCCGTCTTTCAACCCAATGCTTATCAGATCGCCCAACCCCTCGATCAGCTCGTTAATTTCAACCACCTCGGGGGCCAGCGCCTGTTTGCGGGCAAAGGCCAGCAGCCGCTGGGTTAGCGATGTGCCGATATCAACCGCGTTTGCAATGCGCTGCAACAGGGTTTCGCGGCTAACCCGCGCGCTGCCGGTTTGCAGCAGATGCACATTGGCACTGACCGCCGACAGCACATTGCCAAAATCATGCGCCACCTCGCCGGTGACCTTGCCGAGGCTCTCGATATGCCTGATCTGGCGCAGGCGCTCCTCTAGCTTGCGCCGCTCGGTGGTATCTGAAAACAGCCAAATGCCGCCGCCATCGGGCAGGCGGTTGCAGCGCACTTCAAGCGTGCGGCCATCCACGCCGGTGATTTCAGTGGTGCCGCTGAACCCCGCCTTTAGCCCCGCCGCCAGTGCTGGTGCGGCAAACGGGGTGCGGGCCAGTATATCGTCTATGGTTTGCTGGCGTTGCTTGCTGCGTTTCGGGCGCAGCACCTTTTTAAGCGTCGGGTTTATGGCCGTCAGCACCCCCGCGTCATTGGTGATCGCCACGCCGCCCGAAATGTTCATGAAAATTTCCTCGAACAGCGCGATTTGCTGGCGTAATTGCCGGTGGCTGCGGTCTAGCCGCAGGGCGTTGGCACGAAATATCCGGAACGAATGCAACAGCTTGCCAATTTCGTCATTGCTGCGGGCCTTGCGCACCAGTTTGGTGCTGCGATCCCCTTGCGCCAGCCGCTGCATGGCCTCGGAAATCGCGTGGATATTGCCGGTCACATAGTTTGACACATAAAGCGCGGCGATCAGCGCGATGCTGATACTGGCCAGCAAGGTGACCAAAATAAGCACCTTGGCAAAGCTGATAGAGGTGGCGGTGGCACTGCGGGCATTGGCCAGAAACGATTCGGCATTGGTGGCAAATTTTGCCGCCAGATCGCTGATAAGCGCAGCATTATAGCGAATGCGAAACAGGGCGTTCTGGCTTTCAATCCGGCGCGCCAACTCGCGGCGGCGCACCTGAAACAACCCCTGTTCACCGGCCGACAGCGCCTGTAATCGCCGCGCCCAGACCCAATGTTCGGGGGATTCGCGCAAAAACGAGAAATCACGCTGCATTTGCTGAAACCGCCGCCGCCGTTCGCCCACCCCCAGCAGGTTGCCCGCATTGCCGGCACCAACCAGCTCGTTGGTCAGGGTTTGCAGCGCCAGCCACATGCGCTGGTCGCCGCTGGCGTCGTTGCCGTCAGCCATATGGGCGAAAAACCGGTTTTCCAGCGCCATCAGCTCGGTGGTCAGCACCAAGGTGCGGTCGCGCTCGGCTGCCAGGGTTTCGGCCGCGCGCACAAGGTCTAGGATCGCGGTTTTTATCTGCCGCACGGCGGCCACGATCTCGGCGTCAAAGGCGTAAATCTGTTGCGGGTCGGGGCGGGTTGACGGCCATTCTTCCAAAATTGGGTCGAGCGCGGCGATCAGCGCCTGACCCTCTTTGCGGATCAGGTAAGACGATTTCAGGTTCAGCAAAAACGGCGCCGAGGTCGCGAGATCGGACGATTGCTTTGACAGCTTGAGCGAGCGCGCGACCTCGGCCAACGTGCGGGTGTGCAGCGCCCGCAGGCGGGCATCGGCGCGGTCAAGCGCATACCAGCCGATGCCACCGACAAACAGGGTTGAAAGCGCCAGCAGCGCCAGTGCAAACCACAGCCGCGCGCGGATATCAAAGCGCCACATTCGCCTGATCAAGGCGCTTGCTGCGCGCTGCCGAGCACAAAAATATAGCCCTGCCCACGCCGGGTTTGCAGATGCACGGGTTTTGAGGGCACCCTCTCTATTTTGCGGCGCAGGCGCAGGATCAGCACATCAATCGTGCGGTCGACATATTGCGACAGGTCCGAGCCCAGCTCGGCCAGCAGCTTGGGCCGCGGGATGATGGTATCGGGGTGACGCAGGAAATACTCCAGCAGCCGGTATTCGGCGTTGGTTAGCGGAATCTCGTCTCCGTTCTGGAACACCAGCTGGCGCTCGCCGCGCTTCAGCACCTTGTCCCCAAAGCAGATAATATCAGCCGACAGCCCGCCAATAGCCGCCACCGCCGCCGGGGCGGTGCGGCCATAACGGCGCAGCACCGCGCGAATACGCGCCACCAGCTCGCGCGGGTTGAAGGGCTTCATTAAATAATCATCGGCACCGGTTTCAAGTCCGACGATCTTGTCGACCTCGTCGCCCACGCCGGTCAGCATTACGATCGGCAAATCAAAGCGCTCACGAATATGGATCGCCAGCGCCAACCCCGATTCGCCCTTTAGTTTCAGGTCGATCAACGCCAGATCAACCGCCGGATTGGGGCCAAGCGCATGAAAGTTCTGGCTGCCCGCCAGCAAGATCGGGTCAAACCCGTTTTCATGCAGCAACGCCTCTAGCGCCAGCCGCACGGTAGCGTCGTCGTCTATCACCGCGATTCTGGCCCTGTATTCAGCCGGTCGAGAGTTCAACATTTTTCGGCACCACGCGCCGCCCCCACTTGTTATACTGCCCATTTATGGCATAATTCCGGTGGTTTCGCCTAATGTTTTTTGGCTGCGCCCGATGGCCATAACGGAGAACAGCATGAAAATTACCCCCCTGATCACCACAGCGGTTTTGGCCAGCACGCTTTTGGCCGGCCAGGCGACGGCGCAAAAGCTGAACGTGATCTGCTCGAACGAGCGCGACTGGTGCGACCTGATGGTTAGCGCCTTTCAAGATGAAACCGGCATCACGGTCTCGATGGTGCGCAAATCAACCGGCGAAACCCTGGCGCAGGTGCGCGAAGAATCGGGCGCGCCGATCATTGATGTGTGGTGGGGCGGCACCGGCGACCCGCACCTGATCGCCGCCGCCGAGGGCCTGACCCAGCCGTCGGGCGCCGATACATCCGAGCTGCTGGGCTGGGCGGTGAACCTGGCCGATATTTCGGGCGGGCGCACCATCGGCATCCACGCGGGCGCGCTGGGGATCGGCTATAATACCGAGGTTCTGGCCGCAAAAGGCATAGAGCCGCCCGCCTGCTGGCGTGACCTGACCAACCCCGCCTATGCTGGTGAAATTCAGGTGCCCGACCCCAACTCTTCGGGCACCGCCTATACCGAACTGGCAACGCTGGTGCAGATTTTTGGCGAGGACGACGCCTTTAGCCTGCTGGCGGATATTGGCGATAATGTCAGCCTTTATACCAGCTCGGGGTCGGCCCCGGTCAAGGCCGCCGCCCGTGGCGAAACCGCGATTGCGGTCGGGTTCATGCATGAAATGGTTAAGCTGGCAATGGCGGGCTATCCGATAAAAATCGTGTCCCCGTGTGAGGGCACGGGCTATGAGGTTGGCGGGGTGTCGATCATCAAGGGCGCGAAAAACTTTGCCGAAGCGGTGCAATGGGTGACCTTTGTGCTAAGCGCCGCTGCGCAGTCGCGCGGGCCGGAAGTGGGGGTGTATAACGTGCCGTCGAACTCTAACGCGGTGGTGCCGCCCGAAAGCCCGGCGCTGGGGTCTATAAAGCTGATCGATTATGATTTTGCCACCTATGGCGCATCTGCCACCCGCGCGCGATTGCTGGCGCGCTGGGATGCCGAGATAAAACCGGGTGGCTGATTTACCCATTGCGAAGCGGCGCGCAAAACCGTTTACTGCGCAGCAGTATATGCGCACCGTATCCGGTGGCACCAAAACCAAGGGGGGATAAATGGATCAGGTTATTTTTTGCGGCATTGACGGCTGCCTGTCAGAGGGCAAATACGACCCCTATAATCTGGCGCAACTGGCCAAGATCAGGCACCTGATCGAGCAGCTAAGCACCCACGATATCGGCTTTTGCCTGTGCTCGCGCCACCCGCAACCCTATGTAGAGGCCATGGCGCGCATTCTGGATATAAACACCCCGTTCATCGCCGAAAACGGCGCGGCGGTATTTGCCCCCGAAACCAACGAGCCGATCTACACCATCAGCGACAGCAAGCGCGACCGGCTGGTTAAACTGCGGCGAAAGCTTAGCGGCGAAAGCTATATTTTCGAGCCGGGCAAAGAGGCCTCTATCAGTATTTCGTGGGAGGGAATGGCGCAAATGCCGCTGGAGGATATAACCGAGCACCAGCAGTTTCTGGCCAAACGCTTCATGCCCTTTAACCTGAAATGGAGCAGCTCTGACAGCGCCATCAACGTTTCGCTACGCCGGATATCAAAGCGTAGTGGTGCCGAGCACATTCTGGCGTTTCTGGAGCTGGAGCCGATAAACGCCTTCGCCATCGGGCGCGGCAGCAGTGACCTGAAATTGCTTGAAGTTGTCGAGCAGGCGATGTGCCCGGCCAATGCCAAAGACGCGGTAAAAGCCCTGTGCGGCACCGTTGCCAGCCTGCCCGGGCCCGCCGGCGTGGCCGAGCTGCTGCAAGGGGTGCTTGAAACCGTTGAAACCTCCTAAAGGCTCAGCGGGGTTCGGCCAAGGTCCAGAAAGCGCTGGCGGCGCTGGGTGACCAGTGTTTTGCTGTCCTCGGTTTCCAGTTCGGCCAGCAGGCCCTCGATGGCGGTGCCGACGGCGGCTATGGTTTCGCTGCGGTCGCGATGCGCCCCGCCCACCGGTTCGGGGATCACCAGATCGGCGACCGACAGTTTTTGCAGGTCTTGCGCGGTCAGGCGCAAAGCTTCGGCGGCCTCGCGCATTTTTTCGGAATCTTTCCACAATATCGCCGCGCAGCCCTCGGGCGAGATCACCGAATAAACCGCGTGCTCAAGCATCGCCAGCTTGTCAGCGGCGGCAAACGCCACCGCGCCGCCAGAGCCGCCCTCGCCGATGATCACCGCAATCAGCGGCACCCCGATTTGCAGGCATTTTTCGGTCGCGCGCGCGATCGCTTCTGACTGCCCGCGTTCTTCGGCGCCCTTGCCCGGATAGGCGCCTTGGGTATCGACAATGGTGATCACCGGCAGTTTAAAACGGTCGGCAAGGTCCATCAGGCGGGTGGCCTTGCGGTAGCCCTCGGGGCGGGCCATGCCGAAATTGCGCTCGATCCTGGTGGTGGTGTCATGGCCCTTTTCATGGCCGATCACCATCACGGGGCGGTCGTTAAACCGTGCCAAGCCGCCCATAATGGCGTGGTCATCGGCAAAATTACGGTCGCCGGCCAGCGGGGTATATTCCTGAAACAGCGCCTCGATATAGTCTTTGCAATGGGGGCGGTCGGGGTGGCGGGCGACCAGACATTTGCGCCACGGGGTCAGGCCGCCGTAAAGCTCTTTTAGCAGGGTTTCGGCCTTGGCATCCAGCGCTTTGGCCTCGTCTTTCACGTCCATCTCGGGGTTTTGCCGTGCCATGGCGCGCAGTTCTTCGGCCTTGCCTTCGATCTCGGCCAGCCCTTTTTCAAATTCCAGATAGTTTCGCATGCGTTACCCCGTGCAGATTTACCGCTATATATGGCGGGCAGTGGCCCGAATTGCAACGCCCAAAGCCGCCCCCAATTGCCCCCTTGCGGCATATTTCTGCCGCGCCTAAGGTGGCGCAAACGGGGAAAAACCAACGTGAACACCGCCAATCCAACCTATGAGCGCCGCATTTTGCGGGTGCTTGCCCATATTCATGACAACCTTGATGGTGATCTGGGGCTGGAAACACTGGCGGGCGTGGCCTGCATGTCGCCCTATCACTGGCATCGGGTGTTTTACGGCATCACCGGCGAGACCCTGGCCAACTGCATTCGCCGCGTGCGCATGGACCGCGCCACGTTTTTGCTGCTGCAAACCACCGATAGTGTGGCCGAGATCGCGGCGCAATGCGGCTATGGCAATGTGCAAAGCTTTGCCCGCAGTTTTCAGGCCGATTACGGGCTGACACCGGCAAAGTTTCGCAAATCCGAGATCAACTACCGCGCCAGTGAAACCCCGCGCCAAAGCGTGCCAAAAAGTTTTGAAATAGAGGTCCGCCAGCAGCCCGCCTTCAGGCTGATCGCCGAATCCCACCGCGGCGATTACCAGTTTCTGGGCCGCACCATTTCGCAACTGCACGCCCGTTTGGCGCTGCGCGGTATGGTGGGCGAAAACATGACCCCGATCGCGGTGCTGCATGATGACCCGCTATTGGTGCCGGAACCAGACCTGCGCAGCGATATCGGCTTTGCTATTGGCCCCGACACCCCCCTGCCCGCTGATTTTAGCGAAACCACCGTGGCCGCCAGTCGCTGCGCGGTGCTGCATTTCAAAGGGCCGTATGTGGGGCTGTTCGAGGCCTATCAATACCTGTATGGCCACTGGGTGCCCAATAACGGGGTCGAGCTTTCGGACGCGCCGATTTATGCCATGATTCTGGAAGACCCGCGCGAGGTTGCCCCCAATGATCTGCGCACCAATATCTGCCTGCCGTTAGCGGGTTAGCGCGGCTTGGCGCACGATCACCTCGGCCTGACGGATAGAGGCAAGGTCAACCAACCGCCCCTTATATACCGCCGCGCCCTGCCCGTCACGCTTGGCCTGCTCCATAGCCGCAAGGATTTCCTGTGCTTCGTTGATTTGCGCCTCTGACGGGGTAAAAACCTCATTCGCCAGCGTGATCTGCTTGGGGTGGATCGCCCATTTGCCAACCATCCCCAGCGTGGCCGAGCGCCGGGCCTGCGCGGTAAAACCGGCCCCATCCGAAAAGTCGCCAAACGGGCCGTCAACCGGCAGCAAACCATGGGTGCGACAAGCAGCAACGATCGCCACAATCGGGGCGTGCCACGGGTCTGCCCAGTGTTTTTGCCCGTCGGGGGCCAGCATATAATAGTTTTCTTGCGTGCCGCCAATGCCGGTGGTCTGCATACCCATAGAGGCGGCATAATCGGCCGCGCCAAGGCTCATGGCGTTCATGCGCGGGCTGGCGGCGGCGATCTCCTCCACATGGGCAAGACCGGCGGCGGTTTCGATAATCACCTCGAACTTGATCGGCTTTTCAGCGTTTTTACCCAGCTCGATCGCCGAAACCAGCGCATCAACCGCGTAAATGTCACCGGCGTTGCCCGCTTTCGGAATCATAATCTGGTCTAGCCGGCCGTTGGTTTGCTCTAGCAGGTCAACCACGTCGCGATACCAAAATTCGGTATCAAGCCCGTTGATGCGCACCGACAGGGTTTTGGTGCCCCAGTCGATATTGTTAACCGCGTTAATCACATTGGCCCGCGCCTCGGCCTTGTCATCAGGGGCGACGCTGTCTTCCAGATCAAGGTTGATAACATCGGCCGCGCTGGCTGCCATTTTTTCAAAGATCGCGGGGCGCGATCCGGGGCCGAATAGCTGGCAACGATTGGGCTGTGCGGGGCTGGTGGGCTGGGCTTTGAAGCTCATAACGATTTTCCTGCGATATATTATTGCGGTAGATTTATACCATTCATCACAATCTTGCGCGCTGGTGTCAATATTAAAA
Source organism: uncultured Rhodobacterales bacterium (assembly GCA_964462475.1). Lineage (GTDB taxonomy): Bacteria > Pseudomonadota > Alphaproteobacteria > Rhodobacterales > Rhodobacteraceae > UBA3077. The sequence continues at coordinate 8,755 of CAYWXQ010000006.1, forward strand.
ATGCTGCACCTGCGAAAAGAAGGTTACTCAAACCCGTCCGCGCCCAGATTACCGGCGCGGCGGGCCACCCATATCACATAAAAACCGGTCAGCACTGCCAGCGCCGACACCGCCGACATCAGCACAAACAGCGGCAGCGCGCCGCTTTCCTGGCTTAAAATCGCGCCGGTCACCGCCGACAGTCCGGCCCCGCCGCCAATCGTGATCGCGCCCCCAAGCCCCGAGGCACTGCCCGCCAGTTGCGGGCGCACCGAAACCATGCCCGCATTGGCGCTGGGCAGGGTTAACCCGTTGCCAAGCCCGACCAGAAACATCGGGCCAAATAGCGATAGCGGGTGCAGCAAGCCGACCTCAAACAAAACCAGACTCAGCAACGAGCCCGAGGCCGCCACCAACCCGCCAGTCACCATCATCCGGTTAATGCCCGCGCGCTGGGCATAGCGCCCCGACAGAAAATTACCGCTCATATAGCCAAAGGCGACAATACCGAAATAGCCACCCATTTCGGCCGAGTTCAGCCCCAGAATAACGGTAGAAACAAACGGCGCACCGCCCAGAAAAGCAAAAAACGCCCCCGAGGCAAACCCCGCGGTCAGCGCATAGCCCCAAAACCGGCGAGAGCGGATAAGGTCGGGGTAGGCGCGAAACTGCGCCCCGAAACTGGTGCTTTTGTGCTGGTTGGTTTCGCCCAGGTCGGCCCAGATCAGCCATAATACCGCCGCCCCCAGCAGCCCCAGCATAATAAAACTGGCTTGCCAGCCAAAGACCTCGTTCAGCACCCCGCCCAGCGCGGGGCCGATCATCGGCACGATGCTCATGCCCATGGTGACATAACCGATCATGCTGGCGGCCTGCTCGGGCGGCACCATATCGCGCACAATCGCCCGCGACAGCACAATGCCCGAGGCCACCCCGGCCTGTAGCATGCGAAAAAGCAGCAGGCTTTCAATGCTGGTCGACAGCACGGTGCCAAGGGTTGCCAGCAAAAACGTGCCAAAACCGACCAGCAAAACCGGGCGGCGGCCAAAGCGGTCAGACAGCGGGCCGATGATGATTTGTAGCAATGCCGTAACGCCCAAATAGGCCGAGATCGCCAGTTGCACCAAGGCATAATCGGCCTGAAAATAGGTGGCCATGCTCGGCAAGGCGGGCAGAAAAATGTTCATGCTCAGCGCCGACACCCCGGCAATTGCGACAAGGGTCGCGATATGTGGCGGGGTGGTTTTGTCTAACCAACGCGGTTTGGCATGATCTGTCACCTATGCTCCTGTATGTTCGATTTGTGCATCAATTCGGTGTATTTTCTTGCATATTATGGTATTATTGCAAGTCGTTGAATGCCTTTTGCAGCCGCGCTACCGCATCCTCGACCATCGCACGGCGGCACCCAAGGTTAAAACGCAGGAAGTTTTCACCGCCTTTGCCGAATGTCTCACCATAATTGGCGGCGATTTTGGCGCCATTCTGCACCCGCGCAATCACCTCGTCCATCGCCATGCCGGTGCCCGAGAAATCAACCCATGCCAGATAGGTGCTTTGCAATGCCATAGAGCGCGCCCCGGGGATGGCATTAACGCCCGCATCGAAGATCCGGCGGTTTTCGCTCAGGTAGTCAAGCAGGGTTTCCAGCCACGCGTCGCCCTCGTTATAGGCGGCCTCGGTCATCATCATGCCAAACCGGTTGGGCGAGGCCCCCGCCGCCTGATGTGCCGCCATAAACCGCGCCTGCAAGCCTTCATCGGCAATCACCGCTGCGCCGGTCATGCCACCGGCCAGATTAAAGGTTTTGGAGGCCGCCACCAGCGTCACCAGCCGGTCAGCAATTTCAGGCGCGGCCAGTGCCATCATCACATGTTTGTGCGGTGCAAACACCAGATCATGGTGAATTTCGTCTGAAACCAGCAGAAGATCATGTTTTACGCAAAAATCCGCCACCGCGCGCAGCTCGTCCGGCAGCCAAACGCGGCCGCCCGGGTTGTGGGGCGAGCAAAAAACCAGCATTTTTTCCGAACCGTCGAGCGACACCTCCAGCGCGGCCAGATCCATCTCGTAGCGGCCATCCGCAAGCATCAGTTCTGACTCCACGACCCGCCGGTTGTTGTTGGTCACCATTCGGGCGAAAGCGTGGTAAACCGGCGTGAACAAAATAACCCCGTCACCGGGCTTGGTATAGGCCTGCACCGCCAGCGCCACCGCCGCCACCAGCCCGTGGGTGGTCGAGACCCACTGGGGCTGAATATCCCAGCCATGCCGCCGCGCCATCCAGCCGATAACCGCCGCCTTATAGCTGGTATCGGCGGCATAATAGCCATGCACGCCGTGGTCGACCATGGCCTGCAAAGTATCGGTCACCGCTTGCGGCGGGCGAAAATCCATATCGGCGACCCACATTGAAAGCCCGTCATCGGGCGACACGCCGTAGACCGCCTGCATCGCATCCCATTTGGCGCTATGGGTGCCGCGCCGGTCGATCTTTTCGTCAAAATCAATCATCTGTCTCTCCGGTTTTTGGCCACGCTACGCGCTATCCTTACCAAGTAAAAGCCCGAATCGTGCCCTTGCAGGCGGGCGATGATTCGATTAAATAATGCCCATGAGCCTGAAAAAAATCATCATCCACCCCGACCCGCGCCTAAAAAAAATATGCGCACCGGTTAACGGGGTCTCGCCTGGGCTGCGCGCGCTTGCAACCGACATGCTCGAAACCATGTATGACGCGCCGGGCATTGGCCTGGCCGCGCCGCAAGTCGGTGTTCTTGAACGGTTTTTCGTGATGGATGTCGCCGGAAAGGAAAGCGCACCCGAGCCGCGTGTGCTGATAAACCCGCGTATTACATGGGTGTCAGAGGACGAAAACTGCTATGAGGAAGGCTGTCTTTCGATCCCCGGCATTTATGAGGATGTCACGCGCCCCGCCTCGGTGCGCATGGTATTCACAGACCTTGATGGCGATGATCACGAAGAAGAATTTATCGGCATGGCCGCAACCTGTGCCCAGCACGAGCTTGACCATCTGGATGGCAAATTGTTCGTTGATTACCTGTCGGGGATCAAGCGCCGGATGATCACCGCCAAAATGAAAAAGCTGAAAAAAGAGCAGGCACGCGACACATGACCCGCCCGTTTTTAATGTATCCAGACAAGCGCCTGCGCACGGTTTGCGCGCCGGTTGCGGTTGTTGACGACCGCGTGCGCGCCGTGTGGCGCGATATGTTGGCCGCGATGTATGCGATGCCCGGTGTCGGGCTGGCCGCGCCGCAGATCGGTGAAATGCAGCGACTGGCAGTGGTTGATGCCTCGGACAGCCACGATGCGCCGCTGCGGATGGCCAACCCGGAGGTCCTGCATGCCTCGGGCATTTTGCGCGAGCATCAGGAAGGCAGCCCGAATATTCCGGGCCTGTGGGCGATGGTTAAACGCCCGCGCGCGATCACCGCGCGGTATCTGGATGAAAACGGTATCGTAGTCGAGAAAGATTTTGTCGGGCTGTGGGCGAACTCGGTTCAGCACCAGATCGACCACCTGAACGGCAAGCTGTTTATTGACCATTTAAGCCCGATCAAGCGCAAGATGCTGCTGGCAAAACACGCCAAAAACATGAAGCGGGGTTAGGCGATGCGGGTTATTTTCATGGGAACGCCGGATTTTTCGGTCACGGTGCTAAAGGCCCTGCACACGGCTGGCCACCAGGTTGTAGCGGTTTACGCCCAACCTCCGCGCCGGGCCGGACGCGGGAAAAAACCACGGCCCTCGCCGGTGCAAAAATGCGCCGAGGGTTTGGGCCTGCCGGTGTTTACCCCATTGAATTTTAAAACCATTTTAGAGCGAGAGGAATTTTCCAACCACCAAGCCGATATCGCCGTTGTGGTCGCTTATGGGCTTATTTTGCCGCAATCACTGCTGGGCATGCCAAAGCATGGTTGCATGAATATCCACGCCTCGCTTTTGCCGCGCTGGCGCGGCGCGGCCCCGATCCAGCGCGCGATCATGGCGGGGGATTGCAAAACCGGCGTCTGTATTATGCAGATGGAGGCGGGGCTGGATACAGGGCCGGTAATTGCCTGCAAAGACACCTCGATTTTGGCCGATGATACCGCCGCCAGCCTGCATGACCGGCTGGCAGAACTGGGCGCTGGACTGATAGCCGATGTTCTGGCTGAAAACAGGTTTAACGCTAAACCACAAGCCGCTGATGGCGTGACCTATGCCGCCAAAATTGATAAGGCCGAGGCCAAAATCGACTGGGCGCAACCGGCGGCGGATGTCGATCGCAATATACGCGGCCTGTCGCCGTTTCCGGGCGCGTGGTGCATGATGAAGGGCGAACGGGTAAAGCTGCTAGGGTCGACGCTGGCCGATGGGGGCGGCACAGCGGGGGCAGTGCTGAACAATACCTTTACTATCGCCTGTGGCCGCGGGGCGGTTCGGCTTATGCGGCTGCAACGCGCCGGAAAGGCCCCGATGCAGGCCCGTGATTTTGCCCGTGGCTTCGCGCTGCAAAAAGGCGAAATTTTGAACTGAGCACTGGAAATGTGCGGCAATCGCCCCCATGTTACGCATAGAAACATTGAGGAGGCCAAGATGGGCTTTTTAATTTACTGGACGGTTCTGGGCGCGTTGGCGGGCTATGTCGGCAAGCGCGTGCTAAAGCTTGATCTTGGTTTGCCACAAACGATTGCGCTCGGGATTGTCGGCGCGTTGCTTGGCGGGTTGGCCTTGCGGCTGTTGCTGGCGGTGCTTGGCGCGGCGGCGGGGTTTATTGGCGCGCTTTTGGGGGTGGCAATGTTGGTTTACGGCTATAAATATCTGACAAATAAACGAAAATAACTATTTGTAAGGGGCCATACCCTTATTGGCCAAGCCATCGGCAAGCTCGTTTTCTGCGTGGCCGGCGTGGCCTTTAACCCACTGCCACGTTACCTGATGCCGTGCTTGCGCGGTATCAAGCGCGCGCCACAGGTCTTCATTTTTTACCGGCTTTTTGGCTGCGGTTTTCCAGCCGTTGCGCTTCCAGCCGTGCAGCCATTTTGAAATGCCGTCTTTAACATAGGCGCTATCGGTTACCAGCGTAACCGTGCTTGCCCGTTCAAGCGCGGTTAGCGCCTTGATGGCGGCCAACAGCTCCATCCGGTTATTGGTGGTTTCGGCCTCGCCGCCAAAAAGCGCGCGGGTTTTTAGGGTTTTGCCACCGGTTTTGGCCACCAGCAACGCCCCCCAGCCACCAGGGCCGGGGTTGCCCGAACACGCGCCATCGGTATAGATAAAAAGGTCAGTCATTGGCAGCGCTCACACGGTTTCGCGCAGCTGACGCGGCACGTTAAAGACCACGTTTTCGACCGCGGTTTCGACCACTTCGACGCTTATCTGGTAACGCGCGTCAAAAGCCGCGATCACCTCGTCGATCAGCACTTCGGGGGCCGAGGCGCCGGCGGTAATACCCACCGCTTTGGCCCCGTCGATCGCGCGCCAGTCAATATTGGTTGAACGTTCAACCAGTTGCGCATAGGCGCAACCCGCCTTTTGCCCAACCTCGACCAAACGCCGCGAATTTGATGAATTCGGAGCCCCGATCACCAGCAGCGCATCGATTTTGGGCGCGATCTGGCGCACAGCGGCCTGCCGGTTGGTGGTGGCATAGCATATATCCTCTTTTCGCGGGCCGATAATGGCCGGAAACCGCGCCTGAAGGGCCGTTATAATATCGGCAGCGTCATCGACGCTCAGCGTGGTTTGGGTAATAAAGGCCAGCTTTTCGGGGGTGCCCACCACCACCTGCGCCACGTCGGCCACGGTTTCAACCAGCAATACCGCGCCAGCGGGCAATTGCCCCATGGTGCCGACGGTCTCGGGGTGGCCTTGATGGCCGATCATGATCAGTTGCAGACCGTCCGCATAGTGGCGCGCGGCCTCTTTATGCACCTTTGACACCAGCGGACAGGTGGCATCAACATAGATCATGTTGCGCTTTTGCGCCGCTTCCGGCACCGATTTTGCCACGCCGTGGGCCGAAAACACCACCGGACGGTCGTTGGGGCAATCGCTGAGTTCTTCAACAAAAACAGCGCCTTTGGCCCGTAGCGCATCAACCACGAACTTATTATGCACGATCTCGTGGCGCACATAAACCGGCGCGCCCCATTTTTCGATCGCCAGCTCAACCACCTTGATCGCGCGGTCAACCCCGGCGCAAAACCCGCGCGGCGCGGCCAGATATATTGTTAACGGTGGCTTCACAAGCTGTCAGAATCGTCAAACGAGGTCATCTGGACATCGGGGCGCGCGGGGCGGCCGATCACATCGCGCAGCTCGTCAAGCTCGATAAAGTTGTCGCATTGGCGACGCAGCTCGTCGGCGATCATCGGCGGGCTGGAACGTATGGTCGAAACCACCGAAACCCGCACGCCCTGGCGTTGCAGGCTTTCAACCACCGGACGAAAATCGCCATCGCCAGAGAAAATCACAATATGGTCAACATGGGGGGCAAGCTCCATCGCGTCTACCGCCAGCTCGATATCCATATTGCCCTTGATCTTGCGGCGGCCCATCGAATCGGTGAACTCTTTCGCCGGTTTGGTGCGCATGTTGTAGCCGTTGTAATTCAGCCAGTCGACCAAAGGCCGAATCGGGGAATATTCTTCGTTTTCAAGCAACGCCGTATAATAGAACGCCCGCAAAAGCTTGCCGCGCCGCATGAATTCGGTGCGCAGAAGTTTATAGTCGATATCAAAACCCAGCGCCTTGGCGGCGGCGTAAAGATTGGACCCGTCAATGAACAGCGCCAGCCGTTCGTCGCGATAAAACATGGGAAGGTAATCCTTCTAACAAGAAAATACTTGTGTGAGCGGACATTTATAATGTGTATACCCTAACGCACAATGCATGAAATTGGAAATATTCACAAATGCGTCGCTTACAAGGGCTAAAAACAAACATTTTATCATCGACCGGCTATATTGCGCTCGGGTCCAATCTCGCACCTGCAACCACGACATCGCTGCAATTGGTTAACAAGGCGTTAGGGTTGTTTACTGGCGCCAATCTGCGAATCACTAAACAAAGCCAATGGTATAGCGCGCCTGCCTTCCCTGCGGGTAACGGGCCGGATTATGTAAACGGTGTGGTTGAAATCACTTCGAACTTGCCGGCCAATGCCATTCTTGCCGCGCTGCACCAAATAGAGACCACCCTAGGCCGCACCCGCCCCGCACGCTGGGCCGCGCGGGTAGTAGACCTCGACCTGCTGGCGCTGGGGCCGTTGGTTGCGCCTGATTTGCCGGGGTTCAAACATTGGTGCAACCTGCCACCAAGCCAGCAAATGCGCACAACGCCTGATGCTTTGGTGCTGCCACATCCGCGCCTGCAAGACCGGGCTTTTGTGCTAAAACCGCTCGCCGAGATCGCGCCGGACTGGCGGCATCCGGTGCTGGGCAAAACCGCGGCTGCGCTGCTGGCTGCCCTGCCAGAATCCGCACAAGACGAGGTTTTGCCGATAGTGCCTGCGCGCTAGCCGGCCGACAGCACGACGCTGGCATCAAACAAGGTGGTTTACAAAGCCAACCCGCCAACTGTTCGATTTGTGCAAGTAATCCAGCTTGGTGACTGAATAATTGTCGATTTTGAACGAAAAAACTGACTGCACAGGCATACCCGTTGCCAGTTGCAAGGCCGCCAGTATCACCGCAAAATGCGCGACAATCACCAGATCACCGCGATGCCCGTCGGCGTTTTGGGCCTTCAACGCGCCGTGAATACGCGAGGCCAACTGGTTCCAGCTTTCGCCATTGGGGGCGGCGGTATCGCCCGGGTTCTCCCAGAACTGACGATAAAGCGCGGGCTGGGCGCGGCTGACCTCCTGAAAGGACCTGCCATCCCAATCGCCGAAATCCATCTCGCGAAATTCACCCGCTTCGGGCAGCAGGTCGCGCTGGCCGCGAATGGCCGCCGCGGTGTCAATCGTGCGGCTTAAGTCGGATGACATGATTTTGGCATCATCGGGCAATAGGGCCTGCAAGCGGGCGATCAAGGCGGTGTCAGACAGGTCGGCGGGGATATCGCGGTGGCCGCAAAAACCGTCGGCATGGGTGGGTCCGTGGCGCACGAACCAGTAGCTAGAGGTCATTTGCGCCCCCTTTCAGCCACAAAGGTAGCCCTGCGGCCACAAAAACAACACGATTCGCCGCCACAGCAAAGCGCTGGTTAACCGCCCCCTGCCAATCGCGAAATTCGCGCCCCAGCGCGGTTTCAGGCACCAGACCAAGCCCCAGCTCGTTGGACACAACAACCACCGGCGCCGCACTGCCCCGCACCGCCAGCAACAGCGAGGTGAGCGCGCTTTCAACATCATCACCCGCCGCCATAACATTTGAAAGCCACAATGTCAGGCAATCAAGCAACACCACTTGGGCCGTGCTAAAACTGTCAAACCGGGGGGAAAGCGGGGCCTCGAACAGCTGCCATTCGGGGCCACGACGCGCCTGATGCCGACTGATTTTGGCCTTCATACCCGCATCCCGCCCCTGCGCGGTGGCAATATACACCGGCGCGCGGCCGGCGTTCAGCACCAGACGCTCGGCAAACGCGGATTTGCCACTGCTGGCACCGCCAAGAACCAGCGTAAGCGGCGAGAGAGGATCGGGCATCGGGCTTCCTTTTTTGGCGGTTATACCGTGGAACCCCGCGGGTGCGATAGGGGATCACGCAAAATTTTGCTGGCAAACTTGTGGTGTAAGATAAAACTATCTACAGTCTGCGTCGGTAGTTAAATGCGAGGCGCTATGCTGAACGGTAAAAACATCTTGTTGGTGATAAGCGGCGGTATTGCCGCCTATAAATCGCTAGAGCTTATCCGCCTGCTGGCCAAACAGGGCGCAAACGTGGTGCCGGTAATGACCAAAAGCGCCAAACAGTTCGTGACCCCGCTTTCGGTGTCTGCACTGGCCGGTGCGCCGGTGCGCGATGCGCTGTTCACACTGGATGACGAGGCCGAAATGGGCCATATCCAGCTAACCCGCGCCGCCGATCTGGTGGTGGTGGCACCGGCAACCGCCAACCTGATGGCCAAAATGGCGCACGGGATGGGCGATGATCTGGCCTCGACCCTGCTTTTGGCCGGCAACAAACCGGTTTTACTAGCACCGGCAATGAATGTGGCGATGTGGCAAAACCCGGCAACAAAGCGCAATATCGCGGTGCTGCATGCCGACGGGCGGCTGTTTGTTGGCCCGGATGAGGGCGACATGGCCTGTGGTGAATACGGCCCGGGCCGGATGGCCGAGCCTGATGCGATATTGGCCGCCATTACCGCCGCGCTTGGCGCGGGGCCACTGGCGGGCCAGCGGGTGCTTGTTACCTCGGGTCCAACCCACGAACCCATCGATCCTGTGCGCTATATCGCCAACCGATCATCGGGTTTGCAGGGGGCAGAACTGGCGCGGGCCTTTGCGGCGCTCGGGGCGGATGTGGTGTTTGTGACCGGTCCGGCAACCGCCGCGCGGCCGCTGGGGGTATCGGTGATAGAGGTCGAAACCGCGCTGGAAATGGCGGCAGCGGTCGATGAAGCCGGTGCGGTAGATGTGGCGATATTTGCGGCCGCTGTGGCTGACTGGCGCGTGGCATCGGCGCAATCCGGGAAGATAAAAAAAGATTTCGGTAAACCATTACCAGCGCTGAATTTAATTGAAAATCCCGATATATTGGAAACCGTCTCGCAGCGCACCAAAAACCGCCCCGGTCTGGTGATAGGTTTCGCCGCCGAAACCAACGACGTGGTTAAAAACGCCACCGCCAAGCGCCAGCGCAAGGGCTGCGACTGGATACTGGCCAACGACGTCGGCGGCCCCCGCGCGGTGATGGGCGGGCCGGATAACCAGATTGTGCTTATCACCGAAAAGGGCGCCGAAAAATGGCCATGGATGAGCAAACGCCGAGTTGCCGAAACGCTGGCGGCGCGGGTCAGCGGGGTGCTGGCATGAGCCTGGTCACGATACGCCGGTTGCGGGGCGATCTGCCGCTGCCCGCCTATGAAAGCGCCGGTGCCGCAGGGATGGACCTGCGCGCCTATGTCGAAGATGGGTCGTTTACCCTTAAACCACTTGAGCGACGGTTGGTCAAAACCGGCTTCGCGCTTGCGATCCCGCTCGGGTTCGAGGTGCAAATCCGGCCGCGCTCGGGGTTGGCGCTGAAGCACGGGGTAACATTGGTAAACGCCCCCGGAACGATTGATCCGGATTACCGCGGCGAGATCAACGTTATCCTTATAAACATGGGCGACTCAGATTTTATAGTGCAGCATGGAGACCGTATTGCTCAAATGGTATTGGCACCGGTCACCCGCTGTGAATGGGTCGAGTCCGAGCGCCTAGAGGCAACAGAACGCGGCACGGGCGGCTTTGGTTCAACGGGAAACTAAATGTATTTACTGTCAAAAAAATCGAGCCTTGCGCTCGAAGCGGTGTTGGATGTCGCCTATAATGCGCGGCCCAATCCGGTTCAATCAAAAGAAATTACCGAGCGGCAGGGGATCCAGAGCCGGTATCTGGAACAGGTGTTGCAGTTTCTGGTCAAGCGCGGGATATTAAAGGGCGTGCGCGGCCCGAAGGGGGGGTATACGCTGGCACGCGAACGGCGGCGGCTAACGCTGGGAGATGTGCTGCGGGTGATAGAAGATCTCGAAAACGAGGACGATAAAATGGACTCGATCTCGGAATTGGGCGAAAATGTTATTCAGCCGATCTGGGCCGAGTTTCACCACGAAATGCTGCTGAAGCTAGACATGATTACGCTGGAAGACCTGTGCAATCAGGCGCAGGAAGCCGGGGTTGAACGTGCGGGTGACGGCAGCAGCGACTTTGTGATTTAGACAAGGAGTGGAAGATGGACAATTTTCCTAGAGGATTGATTTATAATAATATAACAGAAACTTGCGGCCGCACGCCATTGGTTCGGTTTTCGCGATTCGCCGCCGAAACGGGGGTTGCGGCCGAGATCTGCGGCAAGCTCGAATTTTTCAACCCGCTCGGCTCGGTCAAAGACCGTATCGGTGTGGCAATGGTTGATGCGCTTGAGGCCGACGGCACGCTAAACCCGGGTGGCACACTGATCGAGCCGACCTCGGGCAATACCGGCATTGCGCTGGCCTTTGTGTGCGCGGCGCGCGGTTATCGGCTGATTTTAACCATGCCTGAAAGCATGTCGATCGAGCGGCGGCAAATGCTGGCCCTGCTTGGCGCCGAGCTGGTGCTGACCGATGCCGCAGCGGGTATGGGTGGCGCGATCAAGCGCGCGGGCGAGTTGGCGCAAGAAATCGACGGGGCCATCATTCCGCAACAGTTCGAAAACATGGCCAACCCCGATATTCACCAAAAGACCACCGCCGAGGAAATCTGGGCCGACACCAAAGGCAAGGTCGATGTTTTTGTGTCGGGCGTCGGCACCGGCGGCACCTTGACCGGTGTGGCACGGGTGCTAAAGGCGCGCAATCCGGCGGTAAAAATCGTGGCCGTAGAACCCGAAGATTCACCGGTGCTATCGGGCGGCAAGGCCGGACCACATAAAATACAGGGCATCGGGGCGGGGTTTTTACCGCTCACGCTCGACACCAGCCTGATCGACGAGGTTCTGACCATCGGCAACGAGACCTCGTTTGAGATGGCGCGCAAACTGGCCGAGCTTGAGGGCGTGCCGGTTGGCATTTCGTCGGGCGCGGCACTTGCGGCGGCGGTCGAAATCGGCCAGCGGCCTGAAATGGAGAACAAACGGATCGTGGTAATTTTACCAAGCTTTGCAGAGCGTTACCTTTCTTCCGGCCTGTTTGACGGTATCGGATGAGCCTTCTTTACACAGGCGGACTTTGGACGATCTTCCTTATTGTCGGGGTCTCTATGGGCTATAACTGGGCGCTTAACGGGCCGCGCTGGGCCTATCGCGCGCTGCTCGGGCTCGGGGTTTTGTTGGTTGTTATCTCGCAGATTTTGCCCGAATCCCATCTGTTTCATATGCGTGTTGAAGAGGGCTTGATTTGGTGGTTCTGGGCGACCATCATTGCCATCCCGGTGCTGCTTTATGCGCGGGCCGTCCGATGGTTGCGGCGAAAAGCGGATGCAAAAAATGACCCCTGAACAGATAGAACGCTATGCGCGCCACATCGTTTTGCGCGAAATTGGCGGGCCGGGGCAGAACCGGTTGTTGAGCGCTAAACTACTGTGCATCGGGGCTGGTGGGCTTGGCAGCCCGGCGCTGCTGTATCTGGCCGCCGCCGGTGTCGGCACGCTCGGCATTGTCGATGATGATACTGTCAGTTTGTCCAATTTGCAACGACAAGTGCTGCATGATACCGATGCCATCGGCATGGCCAAAACGGCCAGCGCCAAGCGCGCCCTGTCGCGAACCAACCCGGGCACAAACGTTGTTGAACACAACTTCCGACTGACTGAAACCAATGTAGACGCAGTGCTTTCCGGCTATGATCTGGTGCTGGACGGCACCGATAATTTTGCCACCCGCTATCTGGTCAACGCCGCTTGTGTGCGTGCCAGGATTCCGCTTATTTCCGCCGCCATGAGCCAATGGGAAGGTCAGATCAGCCTTTACGACCCCGCAAATGGCGGGCCCTGCTACCAATGCGTTTTTCCGACAGCCCCTGCCGGGGGCCTCGCCCCAAGCTGTGCCCAAGCCGGCATTATGGGGGCATTGGCCGGTGTCATGGGTTCGATGATGGCCAGCGAGGCGATCAAGCAAATCACCGGCGCCGGCCAGGTGCTGCGCGGCGAAATACTGGTCTACGATTCCCTTTTTAACGAAAACCGCAAACTAAAATCCAAACAAAACCCGACCTGCCCGATCTGCGCCTGATTTCTACTTTTCACATCATCTTCAAGCGAAGACGCCGAGTGTAGCGCGCCGCTAAAGCATAGACGGCACTACCAAATCAGGTGGCCGGTGCCCGTCGGCGAAGGTCTTGATATTAATTATAACTTTCTCCCCCATCTCGATCCGCCCTTCCAACGTAGCCGATCCCATATGCGGCAATAACAACACGTTATCCAGCCCCTTCAGGCGTGGATTTATCTGGTTGCCGTTCTCGTAAACATCCAGCCCGGCCCCGGCAAGATCACCGGCGCGCAGCATTCGGGTTAGCGCGTTTTCGTCTACAATCTCGCCCCGCGCGGTGTTGATGATATAGGCCGATGGTTTCATCAATTTCAGCCGCCGCGCGTTTAACAAATGGAAGGTTCCGGGCGTGTGCGGGCAGTGGATCGACAGAATATCAACCCGCGCCAACATCTGGTCGAGGCTCTCCCAATAGGTGGCAGCAAGCGCGGTTTCGGTATCGGGGTGCAAGCGTTTACGATTATGATAGTGCACCTGCAACCCGAACGCCGCCGCCCGGCGCGCTACCGCCTGCCCTATCCGCCCCATGCCCAGAATACCCAGCCGTTTACCGCCAATCCGGTGTCCCATCATCGCGGTCGGTGACCAGCCCTGCCAATCCCCCTGCTGCATCAGCATGGTGCCCTCGCGCAAACGCCGCGCGACCGCTAGAATCATTGCCATGGTCATATCGGCGGTGTCGTCGGTCAGCACGCCGGGGGTGTTTGACACCATGATCCCGCGCTGCAACGCGGTTTGCACATCTATGTGGTCAAACCCCGCGCCATAGTTGGCGATCAGCCGCATATTCGGCCCCGCCTTGGCCAGCAGGCGCTGGTCGACCCGGTCGCCAATGGTGGTAACCAGCACATCGGCCCCGGCCATGGCCACGCTCAATGCCGCTTCGTCCATCTGCCCGCCCGCATTAAGTTTAACGTTAAACAACTCGCTTAGGCGGGTTTCCACCGGTTCGGGCAACTGGCGGGTAACAACCACATTAAGCGGGGTGGTGCCGGGGTTTTCGGGGGCCATATTGAGAGGTTCCTTTTTGCGCTGACTTGCCGCTATAATGGCAGGAAATCCCGCAAAGGGAAATATTATTTCGTCACGGGCAATGATGGGGCAGGCAGGGTGAACACAATGCGAATATTCGGCGTTTTTACGGCGGTTTTACTGGCAATCGCCCCGCTGGCTTCAGCGCAAGAAACCGCGCGCGGGCAGGTCACCAACCTGCCGGTGCCGCGCTATATTTCCATGAAAAGCGCCACCGCCAATGTGCGCCGCGGCCCATCTACCGCCAACCGCATCGACTGGGTGCTCAAGCATCGCGGCACGCCGCTGCGGGTGCTGGCCGAATACCGGGAATGGTTCCGGGTCGAAGACGTAGACGGCGAGGGCGGCTGGGTGCATACCGCCTTGCTAAGCTCGGTGCGCACCATTGTGGTGAAGCAAGATATGCTGCCCTTGCGCGCCGCCCCCAGCGCCACCGCCGCCGCATTGGCACAGCTAGAGGCAGGCGTAATCGCCCGGCTTGGTGCCTGCCAACCCGACTGGTGCGAAGCCAGCGTTGACGGCTATAACGGCTGGCTGCCCAAAACCGGCATCTGGGGTGCAGACCCGTCCGAACTGCGCGATTAATTAATTTCGACGGAATCAAAACCCGCGCGCGTTATATAGGGGTAACGCAAAGGAGGACACGATGCCGACCCGACCAGAAATTACCGAGGCTGCCCGTTTTGGATACGGCATTCGCCCCGACCAGCCCCGCTTTGCGGGCGGGTTATTGGCGCAGCTTGCGGGGCAAGACCCGATCACCCGCCGGTTTCCGGTTGCCAACACCCGCACGCGTTTCAACAAACTTGCCGGGCTGCGCGCCGCCCGCAACCAAGGCCCCGAGGCGTTAAAACAGGCGCGCCGCCAGTTTACCGCGCAAGCATCGCGCGATATGATGCAGCTTGTCGCCCGCGCTGTTGCCAACCCGCGCGGCTTTCGCGAACGGTTGTTTGCCTTTTGGCACGATCATTTCAGCGTATCCCCCAAGCGCGCCAACGAAAGCTACATGCTGGCCGGCTATTTTAACGACGCGATTCGCCCGCATATATCGGGCCGGTTTTCCGAGCTGCTAAAGGCCGTGATCACCCACCCGTCAATGCTGATCTATCTTGACCAAAATGCCTCAACGGGCCCGAACTCGGCCATCGGGCAGCGCCGCAACAAAGGGTTAAACGAAAATCTGGCCCGCGAGGTGCTGGAGCTGCACACGCTCGGGGTCAACGGCCCCTATACTCAGGATGATGTGCGCCAGTTTGCCGAGTTGCTAACCGGCCTTGGCATCGGCCCCAAGGGCATGCGCTATGTGCGCAACCGCGCCGAGCCGGGCGCCGAACAGGTGCTGGGCCAAAGCTATGGTGGCGGCCGCGAACGGCTGGAAAACATCTATCAGTTTCTGGAAAATCTGGCCCTGAACCCCGCCACGGCACGGTATCTGGCGCAAAAACTGGTGGTCCATTTTCTGGGGCCGCAATCGCGCCCGGCGCTGGTGGTCGACATGGCCGCCGCCTATCTGGACAGCGGCGGCGAATTGCGCGCGCTTTACGAGGTGCTAATCGCCCATCCGGCAGCGCTGGCGGCCAATGCGCCCAAGGTGCGACCGCCGCTTGAATACGCGATCACCGTGCTGCGGGCGCTTGATTTCAACCCGCAAACCATTGTTGACGCGCCATTGCAAGACGCCCGCAAACTGGGTCGGCAGCTCACCGCCATGGGCCAGCGCCCGTTTCGCCCAAGCGGCCCCGATGGCTGGCCCGAGGCCGCTGAAAACTGGATAACCCCGCCCCAACTGGCGGCGCGTATTTCGTGGGTCGGGCAAGTGGCCCGCAGCTATGCCAATGATCGCGACCCCCGCACCCTGCTGGGGGCGGTGCTGGGCGATAGCGCGCCCGAATTTCTTTCGTTTGCCGTCACTGGTGCCGCCACCAAATGGGAGGGGGTTGCGCTGTTGCTTGTCTCTCCTGCCCTGATGCGCCGATAGGAGGCCGATATGACCCTTTCAAGACGTAAATTTATGATCAACACCAGCTTGCTTGGGTGCTCGGTGGCGGCCTCACCCTTGCTAACCCCGATTACGCTGGCCGCCACCCCCGGCGATAACCGGCTGGTGGTGATTATTTTGCGCGGCGCGATGGACGGGCTGGATGTGGTGCGCCCTTATGGGGCACCCGAAATCATCGGCTATCGGCCCACATTGGGCGCGGCCGAGGGCGCGGGTGACCTTGACGGGTATTTCTCGCTGAACGAAGCTTTGGCGGATTTAATGCCGCTTTGGCGCGCCAAAGAGCTTGGCTTTGTGCAGGCGGTTTCAACGCCTTACCGCGACAAACGCAGCCATTTTGATGGTCAGGACCTGCTTGAAACCGGCAGCAACGCCCGCAATGGCGCGACACAAGCGGGCAAAACCGGCTGGCTGAACCGCGCGCTGGCGCTGCTGCCGGGTGCCCGCGCCGAGACCGCGTTTTCGGTCGGGCCATCGCGGATGCTTTTGCTTGACGGCCCGGAACCCTATGCCGCCTGGAGCCCGGGCAGTGACCTTTCGATGTCGCCGCAAACCGAAATTTTGCTGAAACGGATCTATCAAAACGACCCGCTATTTGCCAAATCGGCGCAGATGGCGATGGACCTGTCAGCCAAAACCGGCGGTAGGGAGGGCGGAGGCCGGATCGGCGCGGCAAAATCACTGGCCAGCTTCGCGTCGGCGCGGCTGAACGAGGAAACCCGGATTGCGAGCTTCTCGATCGGCGGCTGGGATACCCATAACGGCCAAAGGCGCAATCTGGCGCGGGCGCTGAGCGAGCTTTCGCAAGGGATTTTAGCGCTAAAAGCGGGGCTGGGGGCGAACTGGCAGCGCACCACCGTGCTGGCGATCACCGAGTTTGGCCGCACCGTGGCCGAAAACGGCACCGGTGGCACCGACCATGGCACCGGCGGGCTGATGGTGATGGCGGGCGGGGCGATCAATGGCGGCAAGGTGCACGGGCAATGGCCGGGGCTGGGCGCGCTCGACCTTTACCAAAACCGCGATCTGGAGCCGACCGGCGATGTGCGCCGCTATCTGGGCTGGGCGCTGCGTGATCTGTTCGGGCTGGAAACCGGCGCCATCGGGGCGACGGTATTTCCGGGGGTTGATATGGGCGATAATGCCGGCATTATCACCTGACGGGCGGGCTATCCCAGATGGCTGCGCAGCGCCTTGGCAGCGGCAAACGGGGTTAGCGCCAGTGTAAACAGGCTGAGCCCCGACAGCATGGTAAACGCCGAGCTCGGGTCAAGCCCGCTGGCGGCAAGGGTGGTGGCCTTGGCCCCGAAGATCAGCGTCGGGAAATAAAGCGGCAGCACCAGCAGCGACAGCAACAACCCGCCGCGCTTGACCCCGACCGTAAGCGCCGCCCCCGCAGCACCGATAAACGACAGCGCCGGTGTGCCCGCCAACAGGCTGGCAACCAGCCAGAAATAGGCGGGTTCGGGCAAGTTCAGGGTCATGCCCAGCACCGGTGCCATCACCACCAGCGGCAGACCGGTGGTCACCCAATGGGCAAAGGCCTTTACCGCCACCAGCTGTTCCAGCGGCATCGGCGACAGCGCCAGAATATCAAGCGTGCCGTCTTCGCTATCGGTCTGGAACAGCCGGTCGAGCGACAGCAGGCTGGCCAGCAGCGCCCCTATCCACAATATGCCCGGCGCGATCAGGCCCAGCGTTTGCGGGTTTGGCCCCACACCAAACGGCACCAGCATTACCACGATCAAAAAGAACGCCAACCCCAGACCTGCCCCACCACCCGAGCGCAGGGCAAGGCGCAATTCACGCACAAGCAGGCTACGCATTACCACTCCCCCTGCAAAAACGGGTCGTGCTCGGGGGCGTCGTTTTGGGGGATATAGGTTTCGAGCTCAAACAGGCGCGGGGCGGTTAACCCGAGATCAATATGGGTGGCGATAAACGCCATGCCGCCATTGGCGCAATGGGCATCTATTGTGGCGGCAAAGCGCCGGGTGGTTTCGGTATCAAGCGACACCGTAGGTTCGTCCAGCAGCCAAAGCGGCCGGCTGGTGACCGCGATTCGCGCCAGCCCCAGCCGGCGCTTTTGCCCCGCCGAGCAGCTATGGGCAGGGCGGTCGGCGATTTCGTCAAGCCGGAAATCGGCCATGGTTTTGGCAAAGGCGGCCGACAGGAACAGCTCGGCCCAGAAACGCAGGTTTTCGGCCACGGTCAATTGCGGTTTTATGGCGTCCAGATGGCCGGAATAGGTGATCTGGCCCTGAAAGTCGTCTCGCTCGGAATGGGGGGTGCCATTAAGGCTGATACGGCCTGCCTGTGCCGAGATCAACCCCGCGATCACCCGCAATAAAGTGGATTTTCCCGCCCCGTTTGGACCGCGCAGCAGCACCGCCTCTCCGGCAGAAATACCCAGCGAAAGATCGTTGAATATGGTGCGCCCACCGCGCTGGCAAGACAGGTTTTTTATCTCAAGGGTCATTGCAATGGCTTACCCTATTGGCAGACGAGGCGAAAGGGGGGATGCGCCGGCGATGTCAGGTTTTGAAGATCGACTACCTATGGGTAACGCGAAAATGTATACAATGGCATACAAAAAAACTTGCGCTCCCCTTGCGGCTTGTGGCAATAACGGGCATATCCATGCTAATTATATCTGCAAAGGGGGCCTAAAATGACCATTCAAGTCGGAACCGACACCGCAAAAACCCGCCGCACGCTCAGCGCCGGCACGCAAAGTGTTGCCTATTATTCAATAAAGGCGGCCGAAGCCGCGGGTTTGGGCGACTTTTCACAGCTCCCCGCCGCGCTAAAGGTGGTGCTGGAAAACATGCTGCGCTTTGAAGATGGCAAAACCGTTACGGTTGACGATATAAAGGCCTTTGCCGACTGGGCAAAACAGGGCGGTAAAAACCCGCGTGAAATCGCCTATCGCCCCGCCCGTGTGCTGATGCAGGATTTCACCGGCGTGCCGGCGGTGGTTGACCTTGCGGCGATGCGCGACGGTATTATCGGCCTTGGCGGCGACCCCGAAAAAATAAACCCGCTCACCCCGGTTGACCTTGTGATCGACCATTCGGTGATGATTGACGAATTCGGCACCCCCCGCGCCTTTGCCATGAATGTCGAGCGCGAATACGAGCGCAATCTGGAGCGTTACACTTTTCTTAAATGGGGCCAATCGGCGTTTGACAACTTCAAAGTTGTACCGCCGGGCACCGGCATTTGCCATCAGGTCAACCTTGAATATCTGGCCCAGACCGTCTGGACAGACAAGGACCAGAACGGCGTTGAAGTCGCCTATCCCGATACGCTTGTGGGCACTGACAGCCACACCACCATGGTCAACGGTCTGGCCGTGCTGGGCTGGGGTGTGGGCGGCATTGAGGCCGAGGCCGCCATGCTCGGCCAGCCGATCTCGATGCTGATCCCCGAGGTTGTCGGCTTTGAGCTGACGGGGGCGTTGGGCGAGGGCACCACGGGCACCGATCTGGTGCTGAAAGTGGTCGAATTATTGCGTGAAAAAGGCGTTGTCGGCAAGTTTGTCGAGTTCTACGGCGAGGGGCTAAACCACCTGCCGCTGGCCGACCGTGCCACCATTGCCAATATGGCGCCTGAATATGGCGCCACCTGTGGTTTCTTCCCGATTGATAACGAAACCCTGCGTTACCTGCGGGTATCTGGCCGTGACGAGGACCGGATTGCGCTGGTTGAGGCCTATGCCAAGGCCAACGGTTTTTGGCGTGATGCGGATTATGCGCCGATTTACACCGACACGCTTGGCCTTGATATGGGCACCATCGTGCCCGCGATTTCCGGCCCCAAACGCCCGCAAGATTACATCGCGCTTGATGGCTCGGTTAAGGCTTTCAAATGGCAGATGGAAAACACTTTCAAGCGCCCGCTTGATAAACAGGTGCCGGTTGCCGGTGAAGATTACACCATGTCGAGCGGCAAAGTTGTGATCGCCTCGATCACCAGCTGCACCAACACCTCCAACCCCTATGTGATGATCGGGGCGGGGCTGGTGGCGCGCAAGGCTGCGGCGCTGGGGCTTAACCGCAAACCGTGGGTTAAAACCTCGCTCGCGCCGGGTTCGCAGGTGGTTTCGGCCTATCTGGAGGCCGCCGGCTTGCAACAAGACCTTGATAAACTTGGTTTTAATCTGGTCGGCTATGGCTGCACCACCTGTATCGGCAATTCCGGTCCCATTCAAAAAGAGCTAAGCGCGGCAATTGCCGAGGGTGACCTTGTGGCGACATCGGTGCTGTCGGGCAACCGCAATTTCGAGGGCCGGATTTCCCCTGATGTGCGCGCCAACTATCTGGCCAGCCCGCCCTTGGTGGTAGCCTATGCGATTGCCGGTGATATGAATATCGACCTGACAACCGAGCCGCTGGGGCAAGACCGCGACGGCAATGATGTTTACCTGAAAGACATCTGGCCCACCAGTCAGGAAGTGGCGGAACTGGTCGAGCAAACCGTGACCCGCGAGGCCTTTATCAAGAAATACGCCGACGTGTTCGCCGGTGACGAAAAATGGCAGGCGGTCGAAACCACCGACAGCCTGACCTATGACTGGCCCGCCAGCAGCACCTATGTGCAAAACC
>CAYWXQ010000007.1:0-4263 GCA_964462475.1 uncultured Rhodobacterales bacterium
TAAATATTTCTGGGAGGAAGTAATGAAAAAGCTAAGTATTGCTGCCGGAGCAGCACTTTTGGCCAGCACCGCAATGGTGCAGGCCGGCGGGATTGAGCGCACCAGCCAATCTGTCGATATTATCTTTGAAGCGGGCAGCGTCGTTGAGTTTTCGCTTTCCTACGCCATGCCCTCGGTTTCGGGTATTGATCCGACAGCAGCAGATACCGGCATCATGTCGCCAAATTATTTCGGGTTCGCGGGCGGCTATAAAACCGATATCGGCGATAAATTCGCCCTCGCCATTATTTTTGATCAGCCTTATGGCTCGCTGGCCGAGTATACTCAGGGGTTTTATGCCGGAACAATGGCTGACCTGACCTCATCGGCCATTACGGTGGTTGGCAGCTATGATATCAGCGACAGTATCGTTGTTTTTGGCGGCGGCACTTATCAATCGATGGCGGCGACCGCCAGCATTCCTTTTGTTGCCAACTATACCATTGTTGCTGATTCCGCATCCGGTTTTGGCTATGTGGCGGGGGCGGCGTTTCAAAAACCCGACATCGCTTTGCGGGTGGCACTGACCTATCGTTCCGGGGTAACGACAACCAACAATACCCTGGAATTTGGGGGGATTTCAGACACGATGACGGTGACCACACCGCAATCTGTCAATCTTGAGTTCCAAACCGGGGTTAACCCCAAAACCCTTGTTTTTGGCTCCATTCGCTGGGTTGACTGGTCGAGCTTTGACCTGACTCCGGCCAACTATCCTCTTGGTGCAATTGTCGATTATACCGATGACCGCATTACCTATAATCTTGGTGTTGGTCGCAAATTGTCTGATACCTTGTCGGCGGCGGTAACCATCGGATATGAGAAAAACCTTCGCGGCGACCCGACACCACTGGCCCCGACCGACGGGTTCTTTAGCCTTGGTGCGGGCCTGACCTATACCATGGGCAATACCAAAATTTCGGGTGGTGCCAAGTATATCTGGCTGGGAGATTCTAGCGGGGCTGCGGGCACATTCGAAAATAATTCAGCCATCGGGCTGGGGGTCAGTGTTTCTGTCGCGATGTAAATCCGGCAGGGTTTTGAATAAATTTCAAAAAGATGGCCGGATTTTCGGCCATCTTTTATTTGGCGATATGCACCGCGACCTCGTTATCATCGCACAGTTTTTGAATGCGCGCGGGCGGTGGGCTGTCGGTAAAAAACGCATCCATGTCGGCAAGGCTGGCAATGCGCACCGGGGCGCGGCGGTTGTATTTTATTTCATCCGCCATCAAAAACGCCTGCCGCGCGTTTTCGATGATCGCCTGCGTTACCCGCACCTCGCGAAAGTCGTGCTCCAGCAAAATGCCGTCCTGGGCGATCGCGGCAATGCCGATCACCGCATAATCAACCCTGAACTGCCGGATGATCTCGGTCGCGACATCGCCAACCAGCCCGCCGTCAGAGCGCCGCAGCACCCCGCCGGTCACGATCACCTCTGAATGGGGCGAGGTCGACAGAATTTTGGCGACATTGAAATTATTGGTAATCACCATCAGGTTTTTATGGCTTAGCAATGCCCGCGCCACCGCCTCTGTCGTGGTGCCGATATTCAAAAACAGCGACGCGCCGTTGGGGATTTTGCTGGCACAAAGCGCCGCCATCGCCTCCTTTTCCGGCACCGCCAGCAGCGAGCGCTCCTCATAGCCCGGGTTAATGACGCTTGAGGGCGGAATGGCGCCGCCATGCACCCGCGTCAGGTGGCCCATCTCGCATAGCTCGCTCAGATCGCGGCGAATGGTTTGGGCCGTTACCTCGAACGCGCGGCTTAAGCCGTCAACCGTAACCTTGCCCAGATCGCGGGCGATTTTAAGGATCTCGTCGTGACGCAGATTTTGGGCCATTGGCGCCCCTCGTGTTCGTAAATGTTCGTTATGAGGGGTTATATCGCATGAACAGGCGCGAATTAACAGGGGCATTCGCAAATACTTCAAGAAACTGTCACAAAGCATACATTATCGAAGAAATGTGAAGATAGAGGTTGACGACCAAGCCCGAAATTGTGAATATGGCGCTATCGAAGCGTGGCTTCGGTAATGAAAGCTGGTGCGCTCTTATGGGCCTAGAGCAAGCCAAGTTTCTGCAAGGGGTGCGCGTTCCCCAAGAGCGCGCATCCTTTGCAGGGCTTTCGGAAACTCTCCTGAATTTGTTTATATTGCCTGACTGTGTCGGTTGCTGGGGGCATTAAAGGCATCAAAGCCGCTGGCGATAATGCGGGTCAGGGGGCGACCTTCGGGCAAAATGCTGAACTGGCCATCCTTGAAAAGCACAAAACCCTGAAGCTGCTTTGCCAGCCGCTTGCAATCGGCCTTGACCGGCTTGGCGAAATCACCATGCTCGGCTTTTAAGGCTTTGGTATCAATCACAAAATCGCACATAAGGGTTTCGATCGCCTTGGCGCGGACCTGATCAGCCATGCCCAGCGAAAACCCGCGTGAGGCCGACCATTCACCCGACTGGATCGACTTGATATAGTTGGTGGTGGCGGCGTTGTTCTGGATATACCCTTGCGGAAAACGCGAAATAGACGAGGCCCCAAGCCCGATCAGTGCCACGCAGCGATCATCGGTATAGCCCTGAAAATTGCGCCGTAAATTGCCGTTACGGGCGGCAATGGCGAGGCTGTCATCGGGTTTGGCGAAGTGATCAATGCCGATCACCTCCATGCCGCAATTGGCAAACATTTCAGCGGCGGTGTCGGCTTGTTCAAAGCGCGCATGCGGGTCGGGCAGGCTGTCTTCGGGGATCATTTTTTGCCGTTTTGCCATCCAGGGCACATGGGCATAGCCAAACAGCGCCACCCGGTCGGGCGATAGCGAGATCACCTGCTTAACGGTGTTTTGCAGGGCGTCAAGGTCCTGAAAGGGCAGGCCGTAAACCATATCGAGGTTGATCGAGGGCACACCAAAGGCGCGCAGGGTGGCCACGGTATCGCGGGTTAGCTCATAGGTTTGGGGGCGGCCAATGGCGGCCTGCACTTTGGGGTTGAAGTCCTGCACCCCGATGCTGGCGCGGTTCATGCCGGCGCGGACAAAAGCCTCGATCTTGGCGTCGGTGCAGGCGGTGGGGTCGATCTCGACCGAAAACTCGTAAGTGTCATCAAACGGCGTTGCGTCCAGAATCGCGGCCATAAGCTGGTCGATCATCTCGGGGGTCAGGATGGTGGGCGAGCCGCCGCCAAAATGCAGCCGCCCCAGTTTAAGCCCCTCGGGACGGGCGGCCTTGAACATTTTAATTTCGGCCAGCAGCACATCCACATAGGCGGCAACCGGCGATAGCGTGGTCACCCCCTGGGTGCGGCAGGCGCAAAACCAGCATAAACGCTCACAAAACGGTATGTGCACATAAAGCGATACAGGCTTGGCGGTATCAAGCGCTGCCAGCCAGTCACCAAACTGTTCTCGCCCGACGCCGGGGTGAAAATGTGGCGCGGTCGGATAGCTGGTATAGCGCGGTACGTTTTTTTCAAAAAGCCCGGCGGCTTGAAGGGTATTTAGCTCTGTCATTTAGCCCGCATAGTCGCATATAATCGGCAAAACCTTGATCGAGATCAAAGTGGACTTATTTTGCTACCAGAGGTAGGGTGGATTATGCCGCATACAGTGCCAAAACTCGAAATAAACATGCGCTGCGGCGATTGCCCGATCCGGCATCGGGCGATCTGCGCCTATTGTGACGAGAGCGAACTTGCGCGGCTCGACGATATCAAATCTTACAAAACCTATAAATCGGGCGAGACCATCGTTTGGGCTGGCGAAGAAATGCCGCTGATCGGGTCGGTGGTTTCGGGGGTGGCGACACTTTCACGCAGTCTGGCCGATGGGCGCCGCCAGATGGTCGGGCTGTTGCTGCCCAGTGATTTTATCGGCCGCCCCGGGCGCAAGGTTGCCCCCTATGATGTGGTGGCGGCAAATGATGTGCTGATCTGCCAGTTCCGGGTTAACAAATTCAACCATTTGATCGACGACACCCCGGCGCTGGAGCGCCGCTTGCTGGACATGACAATGGACGAGCTTGACTCTGCCCGCGAGTGGATGCTGCTGCTGGGGCGCAAGACCGCGCGCGAAAAAATTGCCAGTGTTTTAGTCATTTTCGCCCGCCGCGATGCCAACTTGCAGCGCTCGGAACTGGGGGACGGGTTGCGCTTTGAAGTGCCCCTGACCCGCGAGGCGATGGCCGATTATCTGGGCCTGACAATAGAGACCGTCAGCCGCCAGTTTTCGG
>CAYWXQ010000007.1:4363-23698 GCA_964462475.1 uncultured Rhodobacterales bacterium
GCGATGGCCGATTATCTGGGCCTGACAATAGAGACCGTCAGCCGCCAGTTTTCGGCGCTTAAAAATTCGGGGGTGATCATAATGGAAGACGCGCGTCACATTCGGGTGCCCGATTATGTGCGCCTGCTTGACGAGGCATCAGATGATTCCGACGGCGGATTTATCGCATAATATATGTGTATTTCGGCATTTCTTGACCTAGATCAATGTTGCGTTACCACCGTTCCCGCACTACCCAAGGGTAATAACGGGCGAAATGTAACAGCCCGATTCTGAAATGAGGGCATTAATATGCAACATATGGTTAAGGCGATTGTGCTGGGGCTCGTCGTCCTGGCAGCTGCAATTGCAACAAATTTCGCGCGGGATCTGTCGTATCAGGTTCACGCGGTTATCATCATTCTGGTCGCGGGGTATCTGTTTACCCGCGAGATCGGCAAAATCGGCAACGCGCCCGAACCGGCCGAAACCGGCTATATGGACGGGGTTATCCGCGCGGGGGTGATTGCCACGGTATTTTGGGGCATCACCGGCTTTATGGTTGGGGTCATTATCGCGTTTCAGATGGCTTTTCCGGCGCTTAATTTTAGCGACCTCACCGAAGGCTATACAAACTTTGGCCGTTTGCGCCCGCTGCATACCTCGGCGGTTATTTTTGCTTTTGGCGGGAACGCCCTGATTTCGACTTCTTTTTATGTGGTGCAGCGCACCTCGGCGGCGCGCCTTTTTGGCGGCAATCTGGCGTGGTTTGTGTTTTGGGGCTATCAGCTTTTTATCATATTGGCGGCGACAGGTTATTTGCTGGGCTCAACCCAGTCACGCGAGTATGCCGAGCCTGAATGGTATGTCGATATCTGGCTGACCATTGTCTGGGTGGCGTATCTGGTGGTGTTTGCCGGCACGATCTACAAGCGCAAAGAGCCGCATATTTATGTGGCCAACTGGTTCTACCTTGCCTTTATTCTAACCATCGCCCTGCTGCATATCATCAACAACCTTGCGGTGCCTGTGTCGATCTTTGGCTCCAAATCGGTGTCGCTGTTTTCGGGCGTGCAAGACGCGATGGTGCAATGGTGGTATGGCCATAACGCGGTTGGCTTCTTTTTGACCGCCGGCTTCCTTGGCATGATGTATTACTTTGTGCCCAAACAGGCCGAGCGGCCGGTATATTCATACAAACTGTCGATCGTGCACTTCTGGGCGCTTATTTTCCTTTATATCTGGGCTGGCCCGCACCACCTGCACTATACCGCGCTGCCCGACTGGGCGCAGACGCTGGGCATGGTGATGTCGATCATTTTGTGGATGCCTTCGTGGGGCGGTATGATCAACGGTTTGATGACCCTTTCGGGCGCGTGGGATAAATTGCGCACCGATCCGGTGTTGCGGATCATGGTGATCTCTATCGCCTTTTACGGCATGTCTACCTTTGAAGGGCCGGTGATGGCGATCAAGGCCGTGAACTCGCTTGCCCACTATACCGACTGGGTCATTGGCCATGTGCATTCCGGTGCCTTGGGCTGGAACGGGATGATCACCTTTGGCGCCATCTACTTTTTGACCCCGCGCCTATGGGGCCGCACCCAGCTTTATAGCCTGAAACTGGTGAACTACCACTTCTGGCTCGCCACGATCGGCATTGTGCTTTACGCCTCTGCAATGTGGGTTTCCGGCCTTATGGAAGGCCTGATGTGGCGCGAAGTTGATGCCCAGGGCTTCTTGGTGAACTCGTTCGCAGATACCGTGGCGGCCAAGTTCCCGCTCTTGGTTATTCGCGGCATCGGTGGTTTGTTTTACCTGTCCGGTGGCTTGGTCATGGCATTTAACGTCTGGAAAACCATTGCGGGGGCTGGCAACGCAACGCCAAAAAAAGCCACCACAGCGGTTCCGGCGGAATAGGGAATAGAGACTATGGGAATTTTAGACAAACACGGCGTTATTGAACGTAACGCCACCCTCCTGATGGTGCTCAGCCTTGTTGTTGTCAGCATTGGCGGTCTGGTTGAAATTGTGCCGCTGTTCTATCTGCAAAACACCATCGAGGACGTAGAGGGCATGCGCCCCTACACCCCGCTGGAGCTGTCGGGCCGCGATATTTATATCCGCGAGGGCTGCTATGTGTGCCACAGCCAGATGATCCGGCCGTTGCGCGACGAGGTCGAGCGTTATGGCAACTATTCACTGGCGGCCGAAAGCCAGTATGACCACCCGTTCCAGTGGGGGTCCAAACGCACCGGGCCTGATTTGGCGCGGGTGGGTGGCCGCTATTCCGACGCATGGCATGTGGCGCATCTAAGTGATCCGCGCTCGGTGGTGCCCGAATCGATTATGCCGGAATATGCGTTTCTTTCCGAAACCCCGCTGAATTACAAATTCATCGAAGACCGGCTGGTCGCCGACCAGATGGTGGGCGTGCCTTATACCGATGCCAATATCGCCTCGGCCAAAGCAGACCTGCTGGCCCAGCTTGACCCCTATAGCGACGGCATCGACAATCTTTATGCCAGCTATGGCGACAAAGTGGTGGCACGCAACTTTGATGGTCAGGACGCGATCACCGAAATGGATGCGCTGGTCGCTTATCTGCAAATGTTGGGCACTTTGGTTGATTTCTCTACTTTCACCCCTGACGACAGCCGCTAGGAGGGCCTTATGGAAACTTTATGGGAAGAACTGCTGGCAAACTGGTTTTTGCTAACCATGCTGACGCTGTTTATCGGCATCATCATCTTTGCCTTCCGCCCCAGCGCCAAAGAAAGCTATGAGCGCCTGCGCAACCTGCCGCTGCAAGATGACGACGTCTTGGTTGTCGAAGACGAGTCAGGAGAGAAATAATGGCTAAAAAACCCGAAAAAAAACAAGTCGAAACCACGGGTCATTCCTGGGACGGAATCGAAGAATATAACAACCCGCTGCCGCGCTGGTGGCTGCTGACCACATATGCCACCATCATCTGGGGCATCGGTTATGTTATCCTCTATCCGGCTATTCCGCTGATCAACGGCGCCACACCGGGCATATTGGGCTATTCCTCGCGCGCCACATTTCAGGCCGAAGTTGACAAGGTAAACGCCCGCAATGCCCCGCTGACCGAACGCATAAACCAGCTGCCGCTAACGGCGATCGCCGGCGACGCAGAGGTTGGCAGCTTTGCCTTTAACGGCGGCAAGGCGGTGTTCCTGACCTATTGTTCGCAGTGCCACGGCTCTGGTGCCAATGGCGCGACCGGGTTTCCCAGCCTGATCGACGATGATTGGTTATGGGGCGGCTCGATTGAGGAAATCTATCAAACCATCAGCAACGGGATTCGCTATGACGCCAACCCCGACACCCGGTTTTCGCAGATGCCCGCCTTTGGCGAGTTCCTGTCGAACGCGGAAATCGGCACGCTGGTTTCCTATGTCGGTTCGCTAAGCGACATCAACGGCGCGGGGCCGGCACAGCGCGCCGCCGGCGAAGATCTGTTCCTGAGCAATTGCGCCGCCTGCCACGCCGATAACGGCACCGGCGACCGCTTTCAGGGCGCCCCCGACCTGACTGACGCGATCTGGCTTTACGGGTCCGATGTTGCCACCCTGACCGAGACCATAACCAATGCCCGTTTCGGGGTTATGCCCGCATGGTCTGGCCGCCTGTCCGAAAGCCAGATCCGGCAGGCATCGGTTTATATCCACTCGCTGGGGGGCGGCGAATAGCCCCGCTCGCGTTTACCTTCAAAAGGCCCGGCAGCGATGTCGGGCCTTTTTTTACCAAAAACCTTTGGCGTCTAATCCCGGGTTTAGTGGGTTGGGTTTACAGCAGGCCGTTTTGCGCTTTGTCCAGATTGTGCATATGCACGCGTATGGTGTCAGGGTTTTGAGGCGACGGGCAGAGTTGCCGGGATCAATAAAGCCATTGCGAAGGCTGCGTAACTGATCGCGATTAGCGTAATAATAATAGCGTTTACGGTCGCCATCTTTGATGGCCCGGTTCACGCGCTTCACCTTACCGTTGGCCCCACGGGCGCATAACCTTGTGCTGTTTTCTGCACGCCCTTGCCAAGCCGCCTAACCCTGTTATACATCCAGCCCGTAGCGACTACTGGATCAAAGGTTTTAGCAATGCAATCAACCCTATTTCAACGCGGCTACTCTATCGGAGAAATCGCCCATCGGGCCGGGGTCAATCTGGAAACCGTGCGCTACTACGAGCGCATCGGCATTATGCCAAAACCCGACAGACTACCGAATGGCTACAGGCAATTCAGCCATGAACATCTCAAACGGCTCAGCTTTATTCACCGCAGCCGCAACCTCGGCTTTAGCCTTAAAACAATCCGCGCCCTGCTCAAGCTCGTCGACGAAGACCATCTATCTTGCAGCGAAATTCACCAGATGACCCTGGCGCATCTTTCGGACGTGGATGAAAAACTGGTGCAACTGCAAAATTTGCGGGCGGCTTTAAAAACCATGTCGGACAAATGCACAATGGGCAACGTGCCGGATTGCCCGGTGATCGACGCGCTTTTCGAGGTCGACAAGGGTGTATAGCCCCGTCTTGTGATGGTGTTTATTGGTCATGTTCGCCCACTTTTGTTTTTGGGCGGTTCGGCGTGGGGGGGCAGAACAGGGCCTTTCAGTTTTAACAGCGCTTTCACATAACCGGTCAGGCCAATCAGCAACAGCACGCCAAAGGCCAATGCGGGCAACCAGCGACCGCTGCCGATGGTCAGCCAGCCTCGCAGGGCCGCGGCAACCTTGTCGCCCGCGCTTACAATCGGGTTTTCAACCATAACGTCGCCAAACACCACCCGCCCCCAATAAAACAGAACATACGCCGCCGCCGCCAGCAAAAGAGAGGCGCTGAGCTTGTTTATAATCATGTGTGCGCGCGCTGACACGTTGCCAAACCCCGCCCCCGTGGTTGCTGCCACAACACCCAGCATTGTTAACACGGTGCCCATGCCAAGCGCATAAGCCAGCATGTTGATCGCCAGATCCATCGGGGTTCCGCCCAGCGAAAAGCCAAGCGCGGTCAGGAAAACCGGCAATGTGCATGACAGCGACAAAAGACCGTAACCAACCCCGAAAACAAGGCTGCCATGGCGGTCGCTGACCCGTCGGCAGGTTTTGGCCCCCGGCAACATGCCCGGGCCGCGCCCGACAAACGCTGCAATGGCAACCAATGCCAGAACCACGCCAACCCCCAGCCCGACATATGGCAAAACCGGCCCCAGCCATGCCGCGCCCAGCGCCAACGCCGTGCCGGCAAGCCCGAAGATAACGATAAAGCCGATTGTCGCCAATACGCCGGCGCGTAACGCCGTAAATACCGGTCCGGTGTTGCCCGCCTCGCTTAAGCGGCGGGCAAACCACGCCGGCAGCAAGGCCCAACCGCAGGGGTTTACCGTGGCCACCGCCCCGGCGGTAAAGGCAAAAAGCAGTGAGGGCGTCATGGCGTCACCCTGGTTGCGCTGCGCGGGGGTGCCGCCCGAAAACAAACGGCGCCCCCGCGCAATAAACGATCACTGCGCCGATCAGCCGGGATAGCCGCTTGTTGCGCATCCTCGCCCCCTAACCCGCACAGCAGGAAAGTTTCGCCACATCCATATCAAACGTCTGGGCCGCCAGTTTCAGACCCTCTACCGTGGTCAGGTAGGGAAAGATCGTCTCGCCCAGCGCCTTGGTGGTCATGCCGAATTTCAGCGCCATCGCCAGCGTCTGGATGCTGTCGCAGCCTTCAGGGGCAATGATCTGCCCACCCAGCAGCCTGTCGGTTTTGCGGTCGGCCACCAGCTTGATCAGCCCGCGTGTGTCGCGCGCGGCCAGGGCGCGTGGCACTTGGTCCAGCGGCACAACCGAGGTTTTTACGTCAAACCCCGCCTGTTTTGCCGCCGCTTCGCTTAGGCCCACACCGGCCACCTGCGGGTCGGTAAACACCACCCATGGCATGGCGGCATTGTCATAGCGGCCCGTGCCGCCCAGCACCGCATTTCGCGCCGCCAGTTTAGCGCCATAAGCCGCCATATAGACAAACTGGTCACGGTCGGTGACATCGCCGGCGGCATAGATACCGGCAGCACTTGTTTGCATATCCTCGGTAATCACGATAGAGCCGCGTTTGTTCAGTTTCACGCCGGCCTCCGCCAGCCCCATGTTTTCGGTGTTGGCACTGCGGCCAGCGGTCACCACCAGTTTTTCAGCCGAAATTTCGATAATTTTTGGCGTCGCATCATCGCTGGTGCCAACGCAAACGGTGACGCCGCTTTCATCCTCGCGGCAACTGTCATAGGTAATGCCGCAATGCATGGTTATGCCCTCATCGCGGAACGCCTCGGTCAGCGCTTCGGACACTTCGGGTTCGGCCCCCGGCAGCAGGCGCGAGCGGCAGATCACCGTGACCACAACCCCCATTCGCGCCATCATCAATGCCAGTTCCGACCCGATATACCCGCCGCCGATAAAGATCAGGCTTTTTGGTTTTTCTGTCATCTCCAGCAGGCTGGTGCTGTCATAGGTGGTGACATCGTTAATCCCCTTGATCGGGGGCAGCGTTGGGCGGCCACCGGTGGCAATTACCACTTTGGGGGCCATAATCAGGCGCTCACCAACCTGAACCCCGCCTTTGACCAAACGCGCTGCACCTTGTTCGATATAATCAACCCCCTCATACGAAGGCAGCAGATCGGCGTATTTTTTTTGCCGTAGCGCGCCGACAAGCGCGTCTTTGGCGGCCACCACCGCCCGCCAGTCGATGCTGTGTTCACATGCCCCGATACCGGGAAACCGCGCTGCCGATTTGCCGCCATGCACCGCCTCGGCCGTGCGGATCATGGCTTTTGAGGGCACGCAACCCACGTTTACGCAGGTGCCGCCGATGGTGCCGTGGCCGATCAGGGCGACGCGCTTGCCACCGTTGGCGGCGGTGATAGCGGCTGAAAAACCGGCAGAACCGGCACCGATTACCGCCAGATCGTAGCGGCTGGTATGCGAGGCGTCAGAAGGGGTGCTCATGGTGATTTCTTTCTCGTTTTCAGGGTGTATTTTTCTAATTGGTTAAGGGTTAGCTGTTGGCGCGTCCGAATTGGCGCTCCGGTCCAGCCAGTAGCCATAGATCGCCACCGCGATTGCTGCCGCCACCGAAAGGCGCAGCGCATAGCGAAACTCAAGCCAGAAAAGCAGTGCCGAAAGCGCTATTGCGATGGTGATAAGCAGGGTTCGCGGGCTGCGCCCGGGCCGCCCCGCCCTGATCCAAAGCGATTGCGCCACAACGCCCATAGACGCAAACAGCAGCGGAAACAGCGCATAATCCAGCCAGCCGACAATGGCCGACAGCCCGACCCCGGCCACAATAAGCACCAAAAATGGCGTAAAGCAGCAAATCGCCGCAATCAGGCTGCCGATCAGGCCGCGCTTTAACATTTTATTATCGGTCATTTTTATTCCATTTTCATGTTTGTTGCCCGGGTTTGGTGTGCGGGTTTGGTGTGCGGGCGGCCAAAGCCAGCCGGGTGTGGCCATTTAACCGCGCGTCAGGTGTCGCCAGCCGACGCGATCGTCGCCGGATAGCCATAGCCCTTGATCGCTTCGATAATCATCTCGGGCGTGGCGGTGGCATCATCGTAGGTAACCGTAAAGGTGCCCTGCAACGTGTTAACCTCGTCTTGAACAAACGCGACGATCGCGACCGTGGGCACCTGTTGCATTGCATTGCTGACAATATAGGCACAGGACGGGCAGCTTAGCTTGCCCACCGCGATGGTGATGGTTTGTTCGGCGGCTTGCGCGGCCATGCTAAAGGAAAGAACCGCTAGGGTTGTGGCTACTATTCGTTTCATTGCGCTCTCCGGCAGATCAGAATTTGAGGATATACGGGGTGATATAGGGAAATATGATCGCGATCAGCGTGACCACGGTTGCCAGCCATAGCGCGGCTTTCATGACGCGGCGATTGATCGGGCGCGCACAGGCGGCCCCTTCGCGGCAAGCTGCGGTTTCGGCTTTGTGGACCTTCCAGAACCCATAACCGATAAAGGCGCTGGCCATCGAGAATGTATACCACTTATAGGCGTATAGCGCGGTAAGCTGGGCGATCCAGACCCCGCCGACACCAAAACTGACCAGAACCAGCGGAAGAATACAGCACGATGTCATTGCGAAGGCCCCGAAAAGGCTGCCAGCGGTGGCCACACGGCTGCCAGCGTCGGGCGTAGCCGCAGAATTGTTGGCCGGCGCCGCACCCGACTGCTCGGAAATTGTCATGTTTTACTCCATTTCGGTTGGATTTGGGTGCTTTTTAGGGGCCGTATCAGCTACGGGGTCAAGCGATATTCTGTAGCTGGCAATCACAAAGTCAAAAATCGGCAGGTTTTGGCTGTCTGGCTTTAGGCTGAGCAAGCCAACAAGCGGGTTTTACAGCCTATGCCGGGTGTCTGCGGCGCGAATTGTAAAAGCCGTTGATGTATTTGAAGAGCGCGATTTCAGCATCGGCCTCGGGCTCCGGCTCAAAGACTCCGAGGCATTATTGCTACTTGGAAAATCATCGTTTTATCGGTTTTCGACACCAATATCGGGCGCTGCCTAGCGGGATATCAGCCGTCTGACAGTTCTTTTTTGTGCATCCAGTCCGCATGATTAGGGGCTTTTTTGGTCTTTGACCATTCTTCCAGCATTTCCCACTTTACCGTATCGAGCTTGGCCAGCATCGCGTCTTCGCCCGGGTCAGGGCAGGCCAGCTCTATGCGGTGGCCGTTGGGGTCGAAAAAGTAAATCGAGTGAAAAATAGAGTGGTCTGTCACGCCGAGCACATCGACGCCGTTTGCCTCAAGATGCGCCTTGAATTCAAGCAGTTTGGCGCGATCGGCAACCTTGAAGGCCAAGTGCTGCACCCATTCCGGCGTGTTCGGGTCTTTGCCCATTTCGGGCTGGGTTGGCAGCTCGAAAAACGCCAGCACATTGCCCATGCCCGCATCCAGAAACACATGCATATAGGGGTCGGGGGCATGGGTGCTGGGCACGCGGTCTTCGGCGATTGCCAGCATAAAATCCATGTTCAGCATCTTGCCATACCATTCAACGGTTTCTTTGGCGTCTTTGCAGCGATAGGCAACGTGGTGGATGTGGTCAATTTTCATGGGGTTTCTTTCCGGTTTTGGCCCGCATTCAGGCCCGTATTCAAGGCAGCTTTCAGGGCGGCGGTTAGCACGCCTAAATCGCCAATATGGTTAGCCAGCAGCAAGATAAGCCTTGCGTTCAGCGCGTCTGATTGTGCCTTGTCCAGCCCGGCATGGGCCGCTAGCAGGCGGGCGTAAAAATCATCGGGGGTGTCAAGGTTGGGCTTGGTGTTAAGCATGGTCATCCCTTTCCCAAAGCGGTGTCGAGCGCGGATTTTACCGCTTTTTCATCATATTCCAGCCAGCGCGCGGCGACATGTTGATCGGGGCGGATCAGGTAAACCGCCGATTGCGCCGCCCCCAGATAGCGGGTTTCAAGGTCGTCTTTGGCAGGGAGCTCAAGCCGCGTAATCTCGATACCGCCAAAGCGCAGGGTTTCGGGAACCTTTGCGTTAAATGCCAGCAATTGAAAGCGGTTGCCAACGCGGTCCAGCAACCAGCCCGCACCGGTATCGGCATCTTTCAGCGGCGCGCCGGGGCGGGTATCAACCGGCAGGGTCGGCGCGTCCGGCCCGTTCAGGCCCGAGCCGTCATAGGTGCACGGCACCGACAACCGGCCAGAGTTCACCAACGGCCGCGCAAATTCGTAATCCTGCGCCAGTTCCAGCACCGCATCGCGAAATATCCGGCTGATGGCCGATTTCGGGGTAATAAAATCGGTCGCCCGGGTCGAGTTCAGGATGTTTTCATCGGCCCCCTGCACCCGCTCGTCGCTATAGCTGTCGAGCAGGGTTTCATCGGCCTTGGCTTCAATCACCAGTTTCAACTTCCAGACTAGATTATCGGTGTCTTGCAACCCGCTATTGGCCCCGCGGGCGCCAAACGGGCTGACCTGATGCGCGGCGTCACCGGCAAACAGCACCCGACCATAGCGAAAGCGCGCCATCCGGCGGCACTGGAAGGTATAGATCGAGCTCCATTCCAGCTCGAACACCGCGTCCTCGCCCAGCATCGCGCGCAGGCGGCGGTTAATGTTGGCGGGCTTCAGTTCCTCGTCGCGGTCTATATCCTGCCCGATCTGAAAGTCGATCCGCCAAACGTTGTCGGGCTGTTTATGCAGCAGCGCCGATTGACCACGGTTAAACGGCGGGTCAAACCAGAACCAGCGCTCCGAGGGAAAATCGGCCTGCATCACCACATCGGCGATCAGGAAATTATCCTCGAACACCCTGCCGGTAAAATCATGGCCCAGCATCCGGCGGGTGGCAGAATTTGCGCCGTCTGCCGCGATCAGCCAACTGGCCTCCAGCAGGTAACTGCCCTCGGGGGTGTCGACCTCCAACCGCACATGGTCGCCATTATCCGCCAGCGCGGTAACCTTGTTTTGCCCGCGCAGCTCGATGGGCGCGCCCTTGGCTTGCAGCGCGCGCAGGCGCGCCACCAGATTTTGCTCAAACGTGTATTGTTGCAGGTTGATAAAGGCGGGGTTTTTATGGCCGGATTCTGTAAGCAGATTAAAACTATAGGCCTCATTTTCACCAAAAAACACCCGCCCGGTATCCCATAAAACACCTGCCGCCACCATTGGCGCGCCGCACCCCAACCGGTCCAGAATTTCCAGCGGGCGCTTGGCAAAACATATGGCCCTAGAGCCAAACGACACCCGGTCATTATCATCCAGCACCAATACCGCAATGCCCTGCATCGCCAGATCGATCGCGGCGGCGAGGCCAACGGGGCCGGCCCCGATGACGATAACCTTGTGGCGCGCCGTCGGGCTGACATCCTGATCGGGGCTGCGTTGATAGGGGTAAAGCGAGGTGTCAAAAATTTTGCTCATAGGCTCATCCTTGCAAGGCCTCCCACATGTCGACATCGCGCTCTGCGGTCCAGATGCGCGGGTGGGCAATGCCGCGGGCCTCGTCGTAAGCGCGGGCCACGTTGAAGGGCAGGCAATGCTCGTAAATCGCGAAATCGCCGAATTTGTCGTCACACTCGGCCCGCACCGCATCCCATGCCTGTTTTAGCGTGCCCCCGCGCGCCGCCACCTTTGCGGCAGGGCGATAGGTGCTGCTGACAAAATCGCGCGTGCTTTCTATCGCGGCTTCAACCATGCCGCGCCCCACCAGCGCATCACCGCGCCCGGGGGCAATGCTGACGGGGTCAAACGCTGCTATATTATCCAGCGTCTGGCCCCATTCGGCAAAAAACCCGTCACCACAATAGCACGCCGAGCGGTATTCGACAATATCGCCGGTGAACATCACCTCGGCATCAGGCACCCAAACCACCGCATCACCCGCCGTATGCGCACGGCCAAGCTGCATGATATCAACCCGCCGCTTACCCAGATAAACGCTCATACTGTTGTTAAACGTCGTGGTCGGGTATGTTAGCCCGGGGATGCTCTCATGGCCCTCGAACAGGCGTGGAAAGCGTTGAAACTCGCTGTCCCAATCCTCTTGGCCGCGCTCTTCGACCATGCCGCGCGCCGCATCCGACATGATGATCTGCGGCGCGTTAAACGCACTGGCCCCCAGCACCCGCACCGCGTGATAATGGGTTAGCACAAGGTGGCTGACCGGCTTGTCAGTGACCTTGCGGATCTCGGCGATCACCTTTTGTGCCAAGCGCGGGGTGGCTTGGGCCTCGATCACCATCACGCTCTCGTCGCCGATGATCACGCCCGAATTGGGGTCGCCCTCGGCGGTAAAGGCCCATAGCCCGTCGCCGATCTCGGTAAAGCTGGTTTTCTTTTCGCTCAGGTCGTTTTGCGAGGCAAATTTCTTGGCCATGTCACATCCTTATACTATGCCCAGCCGGGCGTTTTGATCGCGGGCAAAATGGTGCCGCTGCACCCCCCGAAACCGATCACAAAGCCATCGCCCGTCGCGTGGCCGTTCAGGGTGACGGTATCGCCATCCTCAAGAAAATAGCGGCGCTCGCCGGTATCAAGCTGAACAGGGTTTTGCCCGTTCTGGCCAAGCTCCATCAGCGAGCCAAGCGCGCCAGCCGTTGGCCCCGAAATGGTGCCTGACCCCAGCAGATCACCGGTGCGCATCGCGCAACCGCTGATCGCGTGGTGGCAAAGCTGCTGCGCGGCCGAATAGTAAAGCGCGCTGGCATTGGTGCGGCAAAGCGTGGTGGCACGGGCGGCGCCTGCGGGTATAATATCAACCCCGAGCGCAATATCGTAAAGCCCGGATCTGGGCGCGGCAAGATAGGGCAATAGTGGCGGCAAAGGTGGCGGGGCAGGGTGGCGAAACCCCTCGAGCGCCGCTTTGGGCACGATCCACGGGCTGATGGTGGTGGCAAATGCCTTGCCCTGAAACGGGCCGAGCGGTTGGTATTCCCACGCTTGAATATCACGCGCCGACCAGTCGTTCAGCAGCACAAAACCAAAGATCATCTCGTCGGCCTGCGCCACCGATACCGGCTGACCAAGCCGTGACGGGGTGCCGACGATCGCGCCCAGCTCCAGCTCTATATCCAGCTTCTGGCTGGGGCCAAAGCGGTTGGCAGCCAACTGGCCAAGCGGGCGGCGCACCGGCGTGCCCGACACCACCACGCTGGAGGCCCGCCCGTTATACCCCACCGGCATATGCAGCCAGTTGGCGGGCAGATCATCCGAGCCGCGAAAAATTTTACCCATGTTTTCGGCGTGGTGGCGCCCGGCGTAAAAATCGGTAAATTCGGTGACCGTAAACGGCATATGCAACATAACCGCGCTTTGCTTCACCAGTAACGGCGCCAGCACCGCCTGTTGCGCTGCCCCCGCCGCCAACGCCTGTTGCAGTTCAGCCCTAAAGCCCGCCCACGCACCCGGGCCAAGCGCCATAAACGCGTTCCAGCTGCCCTTGGCAAACACCGCGGGTTTGGCAAGGGTCAACACCCCCTCGGCCTCGGCCCGG
Source organism: uncultured Rhodobacterales bacterium (assembly GCA_964462475.1). GTDB lineage: Bacteria > Pseudomonadota > Alphaproteobacteria > Rhodobacterales > Rhodobacteraceae > UBA3077. The sequence goes on from CAYWXQ010000007.1 coordinate 17,366, forward strand.
GTGACATCAACAATCATATCGCCGATGGCCACGCCACAGCGCCGCCCTTCCCCGCAGGAAAACACCCCGTAAGGCAGGTTATTTAGCGGGAACGCCCCACGCGCCGCATTGGCACTGGCGACCCAGCTTTGCAATAAAGCCATCTGTTTTCCTGTTTTTCACTCCCGCTATTTTGCTAATAGTTGATTTTGTAACTAACAAGAGTAAACTACCGCCATGGAAAAGAAACCGGAATTTCCCCTGACCGACTTTTTGCCCTATCTGCTTAACCGCGCGGCAGAGGAAAGCAGCGCCGCGTTTTCAAAGGTTTACAAAGACCGCTTCGGGTTACTGCGCACCGAATGGCGGGTGCTGTTTCACTTGGGCGAGTTCGGCGCGCTGACCGCCACCCAAATCGGGCAGCGCTCGAAAATTCACAAAACCAAGATCAGCCGGGCGGTGGCCGCGCTTGAAAAACGCCGGTTGTTAACGAAGGCGCGGCAGCAAAAAGACCGGCGGCGCGAATGCCTGAAGCTGACCCCGGCCGGTCAGAAAATATTTGAAGCGCTGGTGGCGGCAGCCAAAAGCTATAACGACCAACTGCTGGCCCCGCTAAGCCCGCCCGAGCGCGATATGTTGCTGCGCTACCTGCAACGCCTGATCGACTAACCGGCCACGCGGGTGCTTGCGGTGCGCGCCGCAACCTTTTACCATACAGGCCAACGCCCTGAACCCGCCGGAGCCAATGCGCCATACCCTGCCGATAGAGCCGGTCTTAGCTGACCTTCTGGCCGCCTTGCGCGTCAACGGTTGTGCGGTGCTGCAAGCGCCGCCCGGGGCCGGTAAAACCACCCGCGTGCCGCTTTACCTTTATGAAAACAGCTTTTGCAAGGGTCGTATCCTAATGCTCGAACCCCGCCGCGTTGCTGCCCGCGCCGCCGCCGAACGGCTGGCGCAGGGGTTGGGCGAAAAGCTGGGTGAAACGGTTGGTTATCGCGTGCGGGGCGAAAGCAAAACCTCGGCCAATACCCGCATCGAGGTCGTCACCGAGGGCATTTTAACCCGCATGATCCAGTCAGACCCCGCGCTCACCGGCGTTGATCTTGTGATTTTTGACGAATTCCACGAACGCTCGCTGCATGCCGATCTTGGCCTTGCGCTATGTCTCGAGGTGCGCGAGGCCCTGCGTGATGATCTGGCATTGCTGGTGATGTCGGCAACGCTCGACGCCGCGCCGGTGGCGGCGCTGATCGGGGCCAAGGTGATCACCGCCAAGGGTCGTGCCTATCCGGTTGAAACCCGCCACCTGCCGCGCCCGCTTGGTAAATCGCGGTTTGAGCCGGCAATGGCGGCCCTGATCACCCAGGCGCTGACCGAGACCGATGGCGGGGTGCTGGCATTTTTGCCCGGCGCGGGCGAAATTCGCCGCGTGGCGGGGCTGCTGGGCAAATTGAAGGGGGTTGAAATCATGCCGCTTTACGGCGCCATGCCCTTTGCCGAACAGCGCCGTGTGCTGGCCCCGCTGCAAGGCGCGCGCAAACTGGTGCTGGCGACAAGCATTGCCGAAACCTCGCTGACCATCCCTGATATTCGGGTGGTGGTTGATGGCGGCAAGGCCCGCCGCGCGCGCTTTCATGCCGGTGCGGGCATGCAGCGGCTGGTGACCGAGCGCGTCAGCCGCGCCGAGGCCACCCAGCGGCAGGGCCGCGCCGGTCGGGTGGCGGCAGGGGTGTGTTACCGGCTGTGGTCGGCGGGCGAAGAGGGCGCGTTGCGGGCCTATGCCCCTGCCGAGATCGAGGCCACCGACCTAAGCGCGCTGGTGCTGGAACTGGCGCTTTGGGGCGTGCGCGACCCCGCGCAAATGCGGTTTTTAACCCCGCCGCCCGAGGGTGCCTTCAAAGCGGCACAAGCGTTGCTGACCGAGCTTGGTGCGCTTAATGATGGCCAGATCACCAGCCACGGCAAGGCGCTGGCGGCGCTACCGCTGCACCCGCGGCTCGGGCAAATGCTGCTAAAGGCGGGGGGGCCGCGCGCGGCGCTGCTGGCGGCGCTTCTGGGCGCACGCGACCCGCTTTCGGGCGCACCGGTTGATATTTCGCTACGCATTGAAGCGCTGGAAAATGAGCGCAAATTTCGTGACCGCCACCCGTTCAGGGTCGATAGCAACGCGCTAAAATCCATCCGGCAAGAGGCAAAGCGGCTAAATAAACCCGCCCGAAAACCTGCCGATATCGGCGCGCTGCTATCGCTGGCCTTTCCGGACCGCATCGGCAAACTGCGGGCCAATGGCAAGGGGCGTTATTTACTATCCGGCGGCAAGGGCGCAGTGCTGCCCGAGAGCTACCCGCCCCTGACCCCGCTGATTGTCGCCGCCGATCTGGATGGCGACCTGCGCGAAGCCCGCCTGCGCCTTGCCGCGCCGCTAACCGAGGCCGCGCTGCGCGACTGGCACGGCCAGCACCTGCGCGATACGCCGGTTTGTGAATGGTCAAAGCGCGAGCGGATGGTGGTTTCGCGCCTGCAAAACCGCCTGGGGGCGATCGCGCTGATGGACCGTCGCTGGCAAGACCCGCCCGAGGCGTTGGTCGCCACTGCCATTACCGAGGGCATTCGCGACATGGGCATCGCCTGCCTGAACTGGGCGCAGCCCGCGCGGTTTTTGGCGGCGCGGGCTGAATGGCTGCGGGCGCGCGGCACCGTGTTGCCCGCGATGGATGGCCCCGCCCTGCTGGCCGATCTGGAAAGCTGGTTAACGCCGTATCTGGGCAAGTGCCGCAATCGCGCCGACCTTGGCAAGCTTGACCTGCTGTCCCCCTTGCAAGCGCGGCTCGGGTGGGAGGGGCAGCAGGTGCTGGACCGCTTGGCACCGGCCAGCATAACCGCCCCCACCGGCACCAAACTGCCGGTCGATTACGCCAGTTCACCGCCTATGGTATCTGTGCGGTTGCAAGAAATGTTCGGCCTGACCACCCACCCCACCGTCGGGCCGGACCGTTTGCCATTGCTGATAGAGCTGCTGTCACCGGCGCGGCGGCCGGTGCAAACCACCGCCGATTTGCCGGGGTTTTGGCGCACATCCTATAGCGATGTGCGCAAAGACATGCGCGGGCGTTACCCCCGCCACCCGTGGCCCGAAAACCCCGCCGAAGCGCCGCCAACACGGCGGGTCAAGCCCAGAACCTGAATTTAGCGGCGGTCAGTCGTCCATTTTGCGAATTTCATCGCCACGATCGGTCAGCATCACGCTGATAATATCGGCCATCTGTTTGCCGCCGGCGCGACCGGTGGCGCCGCCAATGCCCAAACGCCGGCCATAGGCCCACCACAGCCCCGGCGCCCAGCCGCGCTTTATCGGCGTTTTGGTCGAGATCACAAACCCGCCCGAGGGCCGAAACGCGAAAAACCCGCGATCGACCTTGGTGATATCGGATAGGTCACAAAAATGGTGGCCCTTGCTATCATACAAGCCCTCGGTGGTGAGCACAATTGCGGCTTCGGTGGCGTGCCAGAACCGCCACGCAAACCACAGCATCGCAAATCCGGCGGCCGCCAGTATCAGGCTGGCGGTCATGTTGCCGCCGGTTTTCGCCGCCACGATATAAAGCAAAAACAGCCCGACCCCGCCCTGCATCGCCACGGCGACACTGCGTCGGGCCGATGATACCTCGAGCCGTGCCAGTTCTCGTGCCATGTTTACCCCCTTTTAGCGCAATCACGGCCTTATGCCCCAAGTTTGGCAGCGGCGAAACCCCCAAAGCTGTGCTCACACATTGTGTCATCACTGTTTCAGCCACAAAATTAGCGTTGAAATTGTGCGGGCCTTGCCGCAAAAGACTATGGGCAGAAAAAGGAGCACAGAAAATGTGTGGCATCATTGGCATTTTGGGCAAGGCAGACGTAACCCCGCAACTGGTGGCAGCGCTGAAACGGCTGGAATATCGCGGCTATGACAGCGCCGGTGTGGCGCTGGTTTCACCGCAAGGCATGCAGCTGAGCCGCGCCGTTGGCAAGCTTTCAGCGCTTGAAGCCGCGCTTAAAACCGCGCCGGTTGCAGGCCAAAGCGGCATTGGCCACACCCGCTGGGCCACCCACGGCGCCCCGACCAAGGCCAACGCCCACCCGCACCGCGCCGGTTCGGTGGCGGTGGTGCATAACGGCATTATCGAAAACTTCCAGCCCTTGCGCGACGAGCTGATCGCCAAAGGCCGGGTTTTTGCCTCGGATACCGATAGCGAGGTCGTGGCCCAGCTTTGCGCTGATTATATAGACAGCGGCCTGACCCCGGCGCAGGCGGTGGCCAAAAGTCTGGCGCGGTTCGAGGGGGCGTTTGCGCTGGCCTATCTGTTTGCCGGCGAACAGGATTTGATGATTGCGGCGCGGCGTGGCTCGCCTTTGGCGATCGGGCATGGCGATGGCGAAATGTATATCGGCTCTGACGCGATGGCGTTGTCAGGCGTGACCAACCGCATCACCTATCTTGAGGAAGGCGACTGGGCGGTGCTGCACCGCGACAGCTATCAGGTGTTTGACGCGCTCGGCAATGCCGTGACCCGCGCCGAAACCGTGGTGAACCTTGACGCGCTGGCGGTTGACAAGGGCAACCACCGCCACTTTATGACCAAAGAGATTTTCGAGCAGCCCTCGGTGATGGCGCTGGCGCTGGCGCATTACCTGTCGCCCGACCACAGCGCGGTGCAGATCCCCGAAGGCGCGCCTGATTTCACCCGATATGACCGGCTGGTGCTGGTGGCTTGCGGCACTGCTTTTTATGCCTGCAACGTGGCGAAATACTGGTTTGAGCAGCTGGCGCGGATACCGGTCGAAATTGATGTCGCGTCTGAATTTCGCTATCGCGCCCCGCCAATTGGCCCGCGTGATATGGTGATTGTGGTCAGCCAGTCGGGCGAAACCGCCGACACATTGGCGGCGCTGCGCTACGCGACGGGCAAGGCGGGGCAGGTGGTGGCTATTGTCAATGCCCCTGAAAGCTCGATCGCGCGCGAGGCCGATCTGGCGCTGCCGATCAAGGCAGGGGTCGAGGTTTCGGTAGCATCGTCAAAGGCGTTTACCTGTCAGTTGACGGTGTTTGCCACGCTCGCCATTCTGGCCGCCCGCCAGCGCGGGGTGCTGGATGCGGCTGGCGAGCAGGCGCAGATTGAAAAACTGGTCAATGCCCCGCGCCTGCTGGATGACGCCCTGAAGGCCGAGCCGCAAATGGCCGCCGCCGCGCGCGATCTGGCCAAAGCCCGCGATATTCTGTTTTTGGGCCGCGGGCCGCTATACCCGCTGGCGCTGGAAGGCGCGCTCAAGCTAAAGGAGCTAAGCTATATTCATGCCGAGGGCTATGCCAGTGGTGAGCTGAAGCACGGCCCGATTGCGTTGATAGACGAGCGCGTGCCGGTGATCTGTTTTGCACCGGTCGATGATCTGTTTGATAAAACCGTCAGCAATATGCAAGAGGTGATGGCGCGCGGCGGCAAGGTGTTGCTGGTGAGCGATGCTGATGGCATTACCCGCGCCAGCCAAGGCACATGGGCAACCATAGAAATGCCCGCCTGCGACCCGTTTATCGCCCCGATTATTTATGCGGTGCCGGCGCAGTTGCTGGCCTATCATACCGCCACCGAAAAGGGCACCGATGTTGACCAGCCGCGCAATCTGGCCAAATCGGTGACGGTAGAATAACTTTGCCCCGATACTATTTTGAGGCTTTGAATCCTAGGTTACAGTTCGATCTTCATCCCCGTCAACGGTGCGACATTCAGACTTTTACAGGTTTCTGATGGTCGCGAATAAAACACGGCGCTCAAACGTTTTGAACCACCGCACGAGGCGGACGATCGAAAATGGCGCCGTTCGACAGCCAAGACCATGGCGGCGGGGGTGACCAAGGAGGCAGCGGCCGGGATCGACAAGCTGCATTCCAAAATCAGCCAGCTGGCGGTAGCGCGGGTTTTTTGGCGCGCGCCTCGTTTGGTTGCCCGGGACAGCCCGCAATCAATGCGCTATCCGATACCCCGACCAGTTCAACAGATGACCCGTTTTAACCGCATGGGCTAAACCCCATACACAAAGTTCCGGGCATTTCCGATACGGGGTTTAAGCCAGCGCCGCCTTCACCGCGGCACCAACCTTGCCAAAATCCATCCGGCCGGTGTATTTTCCCTTCAACACACCCATAATCTTGCCCATGTCGCGAATCGAGCTCGCGCCGACCTCGGCCACCGCCGCCGCAATCGCCGCTTCTACTTCGCTCTGGCTTAACTGTTTGGGCAAAAACTCCTCGATCACCTTGATCTCGGCACGCTCACCCTCGGCCAGTTCGATGCGCCCCGCCTCTTCAAACATTTTCGA
>CAYWXQ010000007.1:23798-28350 GCA_964462475.1 uncultured Rhodobacterales bacterium
CTGCCCCCGTTGCCGCCGGCATGGTCGTAAAGTGGAACCCGAGCGCGCCCTCGAACTGGCGTGCCACCGCTAGCCTGAAAACATGGATGGAAACCCATAACCGCATCGGCATTGGCGGGGTCGATACCCGCCGGTTGACCCGCGTTATTCGCCAGCAAGGTGCGCCGCATGTGGCGATCCAGCACGCGGCAGACGGGGTGTTTAATATTGATGCCCTGCTGGCAAAAGCCCGTGGGTTCAACGGCATAGAGGGCATGGATCTGGCCAAAGAGGTCACCTGTGACGCCCCCTATAAATGGAACGAAGCCCGCTGGGCCTGGGGCCACGGCTTCCCCCCCGCCCCTGAAAACGGCCATAAAGTCGTGGCCATAGATTACGGCGCAAAACGCAACATTCTGCGCTGTCTGGCCAGTGCGGGGTGTGATGTAACCGTGCTGCCCGCCACCGCCACCGCCGCTGAAATTATGGCGCATAAGTCCGAGGGTTTATTCCTGTCAAACGGGCCGGGCGACCCCAAGGCCACCGGTGAATACGCGGTGCCGATGATTAAGGAAATTCTGGCAAAAACCGATATCCCGATCTTTGGCATCTGCCTTGGCCACCAGATGCTGGCGCTGGCGCTTGGCGGCAAAACCCTGAAGATGAACCACGGCCACCACGGCGCCAACCATCCGGTTAAAGATGTCTTTACCGGCAAGGTCGAGATCACCTCGATGAACCACGGTTTCGCGGTTGATTCGCAAACCCTGCCCAAAGGCGTGGTCGAAACCCATATCAGCCTGTTTGACGGCTCCAATTGCGGCATCAGCATGGTTGACCGGCCGGTGTTCTCGGTGCAGCACCACCCAGAGGCCAGCCCCGGCCCGCAAGACAGCTATTATCTATTTGAGCGTTTCGTCGCACAAATGGCTAACGTTAAGTAAATATTAGGGTTTCTTTAACGTTTGTGACTCAAAGCTACGGTTACGCACTTAACTGGTAGCCTGATGAACTATTCCCGCCGCCCCCCTGTGGGCAAACGCCCCACCCGACTCGGCGAAATTTTGCTGCTTAACGGCGCGGTGCAGCGGCGTGACCTGTCTGCGGCGCTAAACTTGCAAAAACGCCGCGATGCGCAGCTGGGCGATATTTTGATTGCCCATCGTTTTTCAACGCCCGAGGCCGTGCAAGCCGCGCTTAGCGCCCAGATCAACGGCGCGGCGCTTGACATCACCGCCACCCCGCCAGACCCCGAGGTGCTGCACGGGCTGGACCCGCAGATTTGTATCCGCTTGCAGGCAATGCCGTGGCGGCGCGCTGGCGGCACCTTGTTGATCGCCGCTGCCGACCACACCCGCCACGCCGAAATCGCCGCCGCTTTTGGCGGGCGTATCCGGTTGGTTCAGGCTGATCTGGCGGCGATTCACCGCAGCATAGAGGCGGTTTTTGCCGCCCGTCTTACCCGCGCCGCCGCCAGCTGCTGCCCCCCTGAATACAGTTGCCGCAAGCTAAATCTGGTGCCGCGCAAAACCGGCACCGCTGCGCTGATCGGTGCCGGATTGGGGCTGGCCGCCGCCGCGCCTGAATTTGCGTTTTTGGCATTGTTTTTATGGGCTTTGCTCAGCAATTTTGCCACCACCGCCCTGCGCGCTGTTGCGCTGCTTTCGTTCTTACGCCCGCCCCCCCAACCGCCGGATACCGCCAGCATCAGCCGCATGGCCGACCACCGGAAACGCCCGCGGGTATCAGTGCTTATTCCGCTTTTCCACGAAGACAAGGTTATACCGGCGCTGCTTGGCGCGATGACGGCGCTGACCTACCCCAAAGAACTGCTCGACATCAAAATCCTGCTGGAAGCGCATGATGACATTACCCAAAAAGCGCTGCGCGATGCCACCCTGCCCCACTGGGTCGATGTATTGGTCGTGCCCGCTGACACCCTGCAAACCAAACCCCGCGCCATGAACTATGCACTGCCGTTTTGCACCGGCAGCATTATCGGCATTTATGACGCCGAAGACCGCCCCGACCCCGACCAGATCGACAAAGTGGTGACCCACCTGATGCAGGCCGCGCCCAAAGTGGCGGCGGTGCAGTGCAATCTTGATTATTACAACACCGACGACAACTGGCTGTCGCGCTGTTTTACCATTGAATATTCGGCGTGGTTTCGGGTGATCATGCGCGGCATGCAGCGGCTGGGCCTGCCGCTGCCACTGGGCGGGACCTCGGTTTTTATGCGCCGTGGCGCGCTAGAGCAGGTTGGCGGCTGGGACGCCCATAACGTGACCGAAGACGCCGATCTGGGCATGCGGCTGGCGCGGTTTGGTTATCGCTGCGAAATGGTGAATTCGACCACCTGGGAAGAGGCCAACAAAGTGCCGTTTGGCTGGGTAAAGCAACGCTCGCGCTGGATAAAAGGCTTTATTATCACATGGATAAGCCAGATGCGGCACCCCCTTGGCCTGCGCAAAGACCTTGGCTGGGCGGGGTTTTTGGGCTTGCAAATTGTGCTGCTCGGCACCGCGACAGCGTTTTTGCTGGCCCCGGTTTTCTGGCTGATGTGGCTGGGGGTTTTCGGGGTTGAGTGGGGTTTTATCGCCCTGATGCCCGACTGGTTTTGGCGCATGGCCTTTATCGGGCTGCTGCTGGGCGAGGGCGTGATGATCGCAATTTCGGTTCTCGCCATCGCGATCAAACGCAAATTCGCGCTGCTGCCATATATTTTAACCATGCCGCTTTACTGGCCGATCGGCACCATCGCCGCCTATAAAGCGCTTTACGAGATTATTTTTGCGCCCTTTTACTGGGATAAAACCACCCACGGGCTGGATTGACAGTTCAGGGCATATTTTCATCCGCATCCTGCTTTAGCCGCGTTTCATAAGCCTTTGAAATATGGTCTCTTAGCGCCAAATCTGCGGCGTCTTTATCCCGCGCCGAAATCGCTTTTACGATGGCAGCATGTTCGGCCAGCGCGTCTTCACCGCGCCCTTCGGCGGCCAGTGATGTGGTGGTTAACAGCGCCATGGTCCGATGCACCGATTCGAGCTGCCGGATAAGATAGCGGTTATGGCTGGCCAAATGAATTTGGCGATGAAAGCGCCGGTTGGCCCGCGCCAGACCGGCGGGGTCATTGACCAACGCCTGATCCTGCGCCACCAAATTCTGCAAAATTTTAATCTCTTCCGGCGCCGCATGCTGCGCCGCCAGTTGCGCCGCCAGCCCTTCAAGCTGGGCGCGCACCGCATAAAGCTCGCCCAGTTGGTCATGGTCAAGCGACGCCACCACCATAGAACGCCCGTCACGCACCAGAATGCTTTGGGTTTCCAGCCGTTGCAAGGCCTCGCGCACGGGGGTGCGCGACACGCCAAAACGCTCGGCCAGTTCAGATTCAACCAGCCGGTCACCGGGTAAATACACCCCCGAATCAATCGCCTCCAGCACCAGCCCATAGGCGTCTTTGTTTTGCTCAACCCGGTTTTGCATCAAATTCTCCTGTTTCCGCGCCAGAATAAAGCCCAATTTACGCGCGCGCAATGGGTGTTGCGCGCGCACCCCGCAAAGGGTATCCAGAGCCATGCCTGCAAAAGATTTCACCCATGTGCGAGATTGGGTTTTTGACCTTGATCACACGCTTTATCCAGCCACCAGCCAGCTTTTCAAGCAGCTAGAGGTCAACATGGAGCGCTACCTGATGCGCGAATTTAACCTAAGCCAGCCCGCCGCGGCCCGCCGCCGCGCCAGCTATTGGCGCAACCACGGCACCACGCTGGCAGGGCTTATGCACCATCACGGCACCGACCCGCACGCCTATCTGGCCGAGGTGCAGCAGATTGATTTTTCGGTTCTCACCCCCGATCCGGCGCTCGGGGCCGCCATTTCGGCGCTGCCGGGGCGTAAAATAATTTTCACCAACGGGTCGCGCAGTTACGCAAGCAGTGTCACGCAAGCACTTGGTATTGCTGATGTTTTTGAAAGTATTTTTGGCATTGATGACGCTAATTTCATATCAAAACCCGCACCGTCAGCGTTTAACACCGTGTTTACTAAGGCCGGTTTAGCCCACACCAATGCCGCAATGTTCGAGGACGACCCCCGCAACCTTGAAACCCCGCACAGCATGGGCCTTAAAACCGTGCTGGTCGGTGCCGCGCCTGCTGCCCCGCATATTCACCACCACACCAACAACCTTACAGATTTTTTAACGAGGCTAAGCGATGCGCCTTAACTGCGATATCCTGATCTCGGGCGGCGGCATTGCCGGCTTAAGTGCGGCCTGCACCTTTGCCGCCGCAGGGTTCCAGACCCTATGCGTTGACCCCGTGCCGCCCATTACCGATGCGGCGCAACAGGGGGCTGATTTGCGCTCGACCGCGTTTTTGCTGCCCTCGGTCGAGCTTTTGGCCGAATCCGGCCTGTGGGCCACCCTTGCGCCAAACGCCGCCCCCCTATCTATCATGCGCATTCTCGACGCGGGCGGCGAGGCCGGTATCATCCGCGAACAGGCCGACTTCGTGGCGTCTGATCTAGGGCTTAAGGCGTTTGGCTATAACCTGCCCAACACGCTTTT
>CAYWXQ010000008.1:0-4192 GCA_964462475.1 uncultured Rhodobacterales bacterium
CTCGCCTCCAGAAAATCGACCTCGACCGGCAGGTCAAGCTCGCGCACAAGGTCGGCGATAAATATAAAACTGCCGCGCAGCAGGCCAACGACGATCAACTTGTCGGTATCGGCAAAATGCACCGAAATCTCGCGCGCGAGGGTTTCAACCCGGGCGGCGATCGATTTTGCCGAAATCATTTCATCTATTTCGTAGTTTGAGTGGTCCATGCCCTTGCCCTTTTGATTCTTATTCACTTTATTGCAGGTAAACCCATTCGTCACCCCCGAGAGCCAAAATGCCTACCCATACCGAACACCGCCCGATGCCGCACAGCGCCGAACAAATGTTCAGACTGGTCGCCGATATCGCGAAATACCCCGAGTTCCTGCCCTGGTGCACCGGCGCGCGCCTGCGCAGCACCCGCAAAACCGATGACGGCACGGTGGTTGATGCCGACCTGATTATCTCGTTCAAACTGTTTCGCGAGCGCTTTACCAGCCGCGTGACCCTGCACCCCGCCGCGCACAAGATCGAGGTTGAATATCTGGATGGCCCGTTCAAATACCTGATCAATTATTGGCACTTCATCCCGACCGAAACCGGCTGCACTGCCGATTTCCATGTGGATTTCGAGTTCAAGTCAAAGGTGCTACAAGCGGTAATTGGCGTGGTGTTCACCGAAGCGATGCGCCGCATCGTGCGCGCATTTGAGGACCGTGCCACGGCGCTATATGGCCCCCAGCAGCAGCTTTAACGCGTGCTCTGTGCTGGCTTTGCGCAGATTTTTGCGGCCCAAAGCGCCAAACTCTACCAGTTCGGTATGGGTTTTGCCGCCAAAAGCGATACCAAACCACACCATGCCCTCGGGCTTGTTTTCAGACCCCCCCGGACCGGCGACACCGGTAATCGCCACCGCAATTTCGGCGTCGCTATTTTGCACAGCCCCGCGCGCCATCTGGGCCGCGACCGCTGCGCTGACAGCCCCGAACCGGCGCAGAGTTTTGGCGCGAACCCCCAACATCTTTTGTTTGGAGGCATAAGAATAGCTCACAAACCCGCAATCAAACACGTCGGACGCACCGGCAATATCGGTCAGCGCCGCCGCCACCATACCCCCGGTGCAGCTTTCGGCGGTGGCAATGCGCCAGCCTTTGGCGCGCGCCGCCGCCAGCACCTGTTCGGCCAGCTTCATGCCAGCAACCCGTGGTAAATACCGGCAAAAACCATGGTAATGAGGGCGGCAAAAATACCGGCAATCACATCATCCAGCATCACCCCTGTCGGGGTGGTTTTACGGTCAGCCCAGCCCACCAGCCACGGCTTCCAGATATCAAACAGCCGAAACAGCAAAAACGCGCTCACCCAGCCCGGCCAAGGGAAGATATAATTGGGCACGCCGGCAAACCACAGCCCGCCCGACACCGCCAGCAGGGCGGTCCACTGGCCTGCGACCTCGTCAATCACGATCTCTGACGGGTCGTGGTTTTTTTGGCCCCGGGTCATATTGGTTGTGGCCCAAAGGCCGATAAAATAAACCGCGACCGTTGCCGCCAGCAGCGCTGGAAACCCGCCCAGATAGTGAATGCCATAAGCCAGCGGAATCGCCGCCAAGCTGCCCCATGTGCCCGGTGCAAACGGGATCCGCCCGATGCCAAACAGGGTTGCGATCATTTTGCTCATAATTTCACCAATGTTGTGGTTGCCATGGCGGCAATCCCTTCCTCTCGGCCGGTAAAGCCGAGCTTTTCAGACGTGGTAGCCTTGATCGACACCCGATCCAGGCCTACCCCGCAAAGCCGGGCGATATTGGCACGCATAGTCGCGGCATGCGGGCCTATTTTAGGAGATTCGCAGATGATCGTGCAATCAATATTGCTGATATCAAACCCCCGCGCCGCCACCCGCTCGACCGCTTTGCGCAAAAATATGTCAGACGCCGCGCCTTTCCACCTAGGTTCAGAGGGCGGAAACCACTGGCCGATATCACCCTCGGCCAGCGCGCCAAACAGGGCGTCTGTAATGCAGTGCATGGCAACATCGGCGTCAGAATGGCCCAGCAGGGCGCGGCTGTGCGCAATTTCAATGCCGCACAGGGTTACCGCCTTACCAGCGGTAAAAGCATGCACGTCAAACCCGTTGCCGGTGCGAATATCCATGGGGGAGGGTTCCTTTTCGGCGCGGGAGAAATCGGCTTGGGTTGTCAGCTTGTAATTAGCCTCGGCGCCTTTAACAATGGCAACGTCTATACCTTGCTGGCGGGCCAGTGCCACGTCATCATCCGCAGGGCTGTCAGCGTTTAGATGGGCCTGATAAATGGTATTAAAATGAAAAGCTTGCGGGGTTTGGGCGCGGTAAAGACCGGTGCGGTCGCGCGCCACCACAGCAAGGCCGTTTTCGCCATGCCACAGGGCGTCAACCACCGGCAGTGCCGGAAACGCGCCCTTGGCCGATTGCAGCGCGCCAAGCAGGCTATCTATAATTTCAAGCGGCAAAAACGGCCGCGCGGCGTCGTGAATCAACACAATATCAGGCGCATCATCTGCCAATGCCCGCAACCCGTTCAGAACGCTTTTCGAGCGCGTATCACCGCCCATAACCGGTGGGCGCAGGCTGGCAATACCCGCCACTGCCGCCTGATACAGCGCCTGATCATCGGGGTGGATTACCACCTGCACATCCGTTACCGCCTTATGGCCAAGCAATGCGCGCAGGGTGCGGGCCAGCACCGGTTGGCCTCCAATCATCCGGTATTGCTTGGGCACGCCGCCGCCTGCGCGGCTGCCCCGCCCCGCCGCCACGATCAAAGCTGAGGTTTTTATCGTCATGCCCCTGCTTACCCCATCTCAAAAGCCGCAACAATCGCTTTTGCCCCCTTGATCGGGCGGCACAGCTCGGCTAAACCATCATGTCTGCACAAGGATTAAGCACTTGCCCCTCGATTTCAGCAATTTCCCCACCAAGCCGCCTGTTTTTTTGGCACCGATGGCCGGCATCACCGACCTGCCGTTTCGCCAACTGGTGCTAGGGTTCGGGGCAGGGTTGGTGGTGTCAGAGATGATCGCCTCACAAGAGCTGGCGCAGGCCAAAAAACGCACCGAGGTCCATAACCGCGCCGAGCTGGGTTTGGGCAATGGCCACACGGCGGTGCAGATCGCGGGGCGCGAGGCGCACTGGATGGCCGAAAGCGCCAAAATGCTGGTCGGGCTTGGCGCGCGGATGGTTGATATAAACATGGGCTGTCCAGCCAAAAAGGTTACATCGGGCTATTCCGGCTCGGCGTTGATGCGCGACCCTGACCATGCGCTGAAACTGGTTGAGGCCGTGGTCGAGGCGGTCGATGTGCCGGTCAGTGTAAAAATGCGGCTTGGCTGGGATGACACCCACAATGCCGACCATATCGCGGCGCGGGCCGAGGCGGCAGGGGTGAAAATGATCACCATCCATGGCCGCACCCGTTGCCAGTTTTACAAGGGCCGCGCCAACTGGCAGGCGGTGGCCAAGGTAAAAGCGGCGGTCACTATTCCGGTGGTGGTCAATGGTGATATTGTTGATGGCTCAAGCGCGCGCACCGCGCTTAAACACTCAAACGCCGATGCGCTGATGGTCGGGCGCGGCGCGCGGGGCAGGCCGTGGTTGCTGGCCCAACTGCAAGGGTTACACCCTGTTGTGGACCTTGAACAAACCGTTATAAGCCATTACGAAGCCATGCTTTCTTTTTACGGAACCCACATTGGTATGCTGAATGCCCGCAAGCATCTGGGCTGGTATCTGGCCCCGCTTTCGGGTGGCAATGAACTGCGCGCCGCTTTGATGCGGCTGGATGAACCGATAAAAGTCATGCGCGAATTACGCGCGTATCTTGGCGAAAGAAAAGCCGCATGAGCGCGCGGTTCGAGCCGATCTGGCTGGCGCTGCCGTTTCCGGCATTCGTGATCGACGCACAGGGAAATATCGCTGAAATCAACGATGCGGCCGAGGGTTTCTGCATGGCCTCTAAAAAACAAATGCGCGGCAAGCCGTTGCTGAAATTCGCCGGTGAAGGTTCGGCGGTGGTTGACGCGGTGGCGCAGGCGCAGGGCGGGATGCGCTCGGTGGTGTTGCATGATGTTCAGGTTTTTTGGGGCGGGCTGGGGCGCGGCATGGCCAATGTGCAAGCCACGCGGCTGGGTGACGGCGACGTGCTTTTGCTGCTGCACCCGCGCTCCATCGC
>CAYWXQ010000008.1:4292-28155 GCA_964462475.1 uncultured Rhodobacterales bacterium
GCCAAACGCGCCGCCGCCGCCGGTTTTGCCGCCCACCTGCGCTTTATAGAGGTGTTCGACCCCTCTATTCCGCCCACGGCAGGCAGTGCTGACCAGCTGATGCAGGTATTGCTGAACCTGCTTAAAAACGCCGCCGAGGCCATGCCCGCCGGCGGGGTCATTACCCTGAAAACCGCGTTTCGCCCGGGGGTCAAGCTATCGCTACCCGGCAAGCGCAGCCAAAGCCTGCCGATCGAAATCAGCGTCCGCGATAACGGCCCCGGCATTGCGCCCGCCATTCTGGACGATGTGTTTGAACCCTTTGTCAGCACCAAGGCCAGCGGCACCGGTTTGGGGTTGTCGCTGGTGTCAAAAATCATCGCTGATCACGGCGGCGTGGTTGACTGCAAATCAGACAAAAACGGCACCGATTTTCGGCTGCTGCTGCCGGTCTGGAAAGAAGGGAAGCGCTAGATGGATGGCACGATCATTGTCGCGGATGACGACCGCTCTATTCGCACGGTGTTAAGCCAGGCGTTGACCCGCGCGGGATGCCGTGTGCGCGCCACCGGCAATCTTTCAACCCTGTGGAAATGGGTCGAGGAGGGCGAGGGCGATGTGGTGGTCACCGATGTGATGATGCCCGATGGCGACGCGCTGGACCTGCTGCCAAAGATCGTTAAAAACCGCCCCGATCTGCCGGTTATTGTAATGTCGGCGCAAAATACCGTGACCACCGCCGTGCGGGCCGCAAAGGCCGGCGCGTTTGACTATATGCCCAAACCCTTTGATTTATCGGCGTTTTTGGCGCTGGTTAACAAGGCCACCAAACAGGTGCACGCCCCCACAGCCACCAAAACCGCCGAGCAGCTGCCACTGGTTGGTCATTCGCCCATGATGCAAGAGGTCTACCGCGTGCTGGCGCGGCTGACCCATACCGATCTTGGCGTGATGATTTTTGGCGATAGCGGCACGGGTAAAGAGATCGTCGCCCGCACCCTGCACAGCTTTAGCCAGCGTAAAAATGCACCGTTTGTGTCGATCAACCTTGCCGCCACCCCGCCCGATATGATCGAGCGCGAGCTGTTTGGCAGCGGCGAAAACCCCACCGGTCTCTATGCGGCGGCGTTTGGCGGCACGTTGTTTTTAGACAATGTTGACGACATGCCGCTGGACGCGCAAATGCGGCTTTTGCGGGTGCTGCAACAGCAACGCGGTGATGATGTGCGGGTGGTTGCCTCTACCCGCCAAGATCTGCAAACCCTTGTCAGCGAAGGGAAATTTCGCGAAGATCTGTTTTTCAGGCTCAATGTGGTGCCGATCAGGCTGCCCAGACTGGTTGAGCGGCTAGAGGATATCCCCGATCTGGCGCGGCATTTTTTAGCTGAATCAGCCAAGGGCGGTTTGCCGCAAAAAACCATCACCCCCGAGGCGCTGGACCACCTGCGCAGCCATATTTGGGGCGGCAATGTGCGCGAGCTTGAAAACTTTGTCAAACGTCTGACCGTGCTGTGCCCGGAGGAGGAGATCGGCGCCAATATCATCCGCCGCGAGTTGGCCGCGCATATGGAGCTGGGGCCGCAGGAACCACAGCGCCACCAAAAACTTTCGGCCTCGGTCGAGGCGCATCTGAAGCATTATTTCTCGCTCCACACCGGCGCGCTGCCCCCACCGGGATTGTATGAGAAGATCATCCGCGAGGTCGAGCGCCCGCTGATCATGCTAAGCCTGCAAGCCACCGGCGGTAACCAGCTTAAAACCGCCGACCTGCTGGGCATAAACCGCAATACGCTGCGTAAAAAAATCCGCGCGCTTGATATAGAGGTATTGCGCAGCAAAAAAATGATGTAATAATGCAACAGTTTTAACCGGATGGCGTGGATTCTGTGGCCGAATTGCAACAAGATGTGGTCGATAGCGGGGTGCGGCGCCTAACCCGCTGGTTTGGCAGCCGTTTTGTCAAAATCTATTTGACTATTTTTCTAGTGGTGGTCGGGCCGGTTCTGGCGCTAACCACCACCCTGCTTTTAAGCGCCTTTAGCGGCCCGGTAAACCCGATATCCCTGCGCGTGGTGCTGCTGGCCGATGTGGTTTACACCCTGATCATAGCCACCTTTGTTGCCCGCCGAATCGTGCGGATCATTGCCGCGCGGCGTTCGCGCTCGGCGGGCTCAAAACTGCATTTGCGGCTTTCCACCGTTTTTAGCGTTATCGCGCTGATCCCCACGGTGCTGGTGGCGGTTTTTGCCACGCTAACGCTGAATTTCGGGCTAGAGGGCTGGTTTTCCAGCCGGGTGCAGCAGGTGGTTGGCAACTCGTTAAGCGCGGCGCAGGCCTATGAGCGCGAGCATCGCCTGACCCTGACCTCTGACGCCGAGTTTCTGGCCCAGTTTATCGAGCGCCAGCGCCCGCGTTACAACTTTGTTGGTGCTGGCGAAATGCGTGATGCGCTGTCGCGCGGGCAGGAAACCATGCAAAAAAGCCTTGCCGAAGCCTTTGTTATTAACGGGGTGTCAAAGATCATCGCCCGTGGCCAGCGTAGCTATTTGTTTGATTACGAACCCCCGACCAAAGGCGAAATTTCCCGCGCCAAAGCCGGTGAGATGGTGCTGATACAAGACTGGCCTAAAAGCGAGTTTCGCGCGCTTATGGCGCTTAGCGGCTATTCTGACCGTTATCTTTATGTGACCCGCGCGGTCAACGGCGATATCCTGAACCTGCTGGATGAAACACAGGCCACGGTCACGCTTTATCAGCAGCTAGAGGCCGATCGCGGGCGGCTTTTATTTGAATTCGCGCTCATTTATCTGGGCTTTGCGGTGGTGGTTATACTGGCCGCGATGTGGCTGGGACTGTGGTTTGCCGAAAAGCTGTCGCAGCCGGTGGGGCGGCTGGCCAGTGCGGTGCAGCGGGTATCGGGCGGTGATCTTGATGTGCGGGTGCGCGAAGAGGAGGGCGACGACGAAATCGCCATGCTCGGGCGGGTGTTCAACCGCATGACCAAACAGCTTAAAAGCCAGCGCGACGCGCTGATTTCGGTGAACGAGGTCACCGAGCATCAACGGCGCTTGTTTGACTCGGTGCTGTCAAGCGTGACCGCAGGGGTTATCGGGCTGGACCGGGCAGGGCGGGTTGAGTTTATCAACACCGCCGCCATGCGGATGCTTGATCTTGACCACGTCGAGGGCCAACAACTGGCCGACCTGACGCCCGAGTTTGCCGCGCTGTTTCAGCGCCTGCAAACCCACGCCCGCAACGTGGTGCAAGACGAGGTGCAGCTAACCCGCGCCGGTTCAACCGAAACGCTTTTGGTGCGCATGGCCGCCCGCCTGCCCCAAGACGGTGATATCGAGGGCTTTGTGGTAACGTTCGACGATGTGTCCGATCTGGTTTCGGCGCAACGCATGGCAGCGTGGGGTGATGTTGCGCGCCGCATCGCCCACGAGATCAAAAACCCGCTGACCCCGATTCAGCTTTCGGCCGAGCGGTTAAAGCGCAAATTCGGCCCGAAGGTCGGCGAAGACCGTGAAAAGCTTGAGCAGCTAAGCGACGTAATTGTGCGCCAAACCAATGATTTGCGCCGCATTGTTGACGAATTTTCTAAATTCGCGCGCATGCCCGCCCCCGAGCCAAAACCGCTGGAGCTGGTTGAGCTGGTAAAAGGCGCTGTGTTATTGGCACAATCGGGCCGCCCTGATTTAACCTTTACCACCCATCTGCCCAGCAACGCGGTGTATATTATGGCTGACGGCACCATGCTGAGCCAGGTGTTGACAAACCTGTTAAAGAATGCCGGTGAAGCTATTGATAGTAAACGTGAAAACACCGGTGACTACGCTGGTATCATTAACGTTATTCTGGAGCTCGACGGCCAGATTCCGGTGTTGCGGATACAGGATAACGGCATCGGCCTGCCCGCTGATCGAGCGCGGTTGTTTGAACCCTATGTCACCCACCGCGACAACGGCACCGGCCTTGGGCTGCCGATCGTTAAAAAGATCATCGAAGAGCACGGCGGCACGCTGGAACTGCGCACCGCGCCGGTGCTTGCCGGCAACAACCATGCCGGTGCCGAGGCCCGCATAACCCTGCCGCCAACCATTGTTTTTGAGGAAAAACCATGAGCGATATTCTGGTAATCGACGACGAAAAAGACATCCGCGAACTGATCGGAGACATTCTGGAGGACGAGGGCCACAGCCCGCGGCTGGCCCGCAACTCCCAATCAGCGTTTAACGAGATCAACCGCGTCGAGCCGGATTTGATTATCCTTGATATCTGGTTGAAAGACAGCGAGTTTGACGGCATTGATATCCTGAAAAAAACCAAACGCGATAACCCCGGCATTCCTGTGGTCATCATTTCGGGCCACGGAAATATTGAAATCGCGGTAGCGGCGGTAAAGCAGGGCGCCTATGATTTTATTGAAAAACCCTTTAATATCGATCAGTTACTGGTGGTTGTTGGCCGCGCGCTAGAGGCCTCTATGCTGCGGCGCGAAAACAAAAGCCTGCGGTATTCGGAATCTGACACCTGTGAAATGGTTGGGGATAGCCCCGCATTCAAGGCGCTCAAATCCCGGCTTGACAAGGTGGCCAAAACCAATGGCCGCGTGTTGCTAAGCGGCCCGGCCGGGGCGGGCAAGGAGATCGCGGCGCGCTATATCCACGCCCATTCACTGCGCGCTGATGGCCCGTTTGTAAGTGTAAACTCGGCCAGCATCCACCCCGACCAGATGGAGCAGGTGCTGTTTGGCAGTGAAACCGCGGGTAAAACCCTGCCGGGCTTGCTGGAAAAAGCCCATGGTGGTGTGTTGTTTTTTGACGAGGTCGCCGACATGCCGCTGGAAACCCAGTCGCGGATATTGCGGGTGCTGGTCGAGCAAAGCTTCACCCGCCTTGGTGGCCATGATACCGTGCGGGTTGATATCCGGTTTATATCGGCCACCACCCGCGATTTGCAGGCCGAAATCGCGGCCAAACGCTTTCGGATCGAGCTGTTTCACCGGCTTAACGTGGTGCCGGTGGCGGTGCCGCCGCTGGCCGACCGTGTTGATGATATTCCGGCTTTGGCGCAGTATTTTCTAACGCAACTGAACCGCGTGCAGGGGCTGGCCAAGCGCGACCCGAGCGAAGGCGCGCTGAACCAGTTGCAGCTCATGCCATGGCCCGGCAACATCCGGCAATTGCGCAACACGCTTGAGCGGCTGTTGATTCTGGGTCCGGAAACCGGCCAGATCGAGCCGGACGAGGTTCCGCAAACCGACGGCAACGCCCCGACCGCCAATGGCAACCACGAGATCGCCCCCTCGATGCTGCTGCTGACCCTGCGTGAGGCGCGCCTTGCCTTCGAGATCAATTATTTGCGCGCCCAGATCGCCCGTTTCAAGGGCAATATCTCGCAGACCGCTAAATTTGTCGGGATGGAGCGCTCGGCCCTGCATCGCAAGCTCAAAACCCTGGGGATTGCCGGCGATACCGTGGCTGATTAGCATTTGACCGGGCGGTGCATATCCGGGCATACTGCGCCACAGGGTTTTACAGGACGGTTTTATGAAAGTTATCATTTGTGGCGCGGGGCAGGTGGGGTGGCAAATCGCCCGCCATTTATCGCGCGAAAACAACGACGTAACAGTGGTTGATAAAGACGAGGCGCTCATCAGGCGTATTTCGGAAATGCTCGATGTCAACGGGGTTGCCGGCTTTGCCTCATACCCCGATGTGCTAGAGCGCGCGGGGGCAAAAGACGCCGATATGATCATCGCCGCGACCTTTGCCGACGAGGTTAACATGGTCACTTGTCAGGTGGCGCATTCGATGTTCAGAATTCCGCGAAAAATCGCGCGCCTGCGCTCGCAGTCATATCTTGATGCGATCTATTCAGACCTATACCGCCAGGACCACATGCCGATTGACGTGGTGATATCGCCCGAGCGCGAGGTTGCGGAGGCCGCTTTGCGCCGTCTGGCCGTGCCCGCCGCCTTTGACACCGAGAGCTTTCTGGACGGTGACGCCGACCTGATCGGCATAAGCCTGCGCGAGGATTGCCCGGTAATAGACACGCCGCTGCGCCAGCTTACCGAGCTGTTTTCAACCCTCAACGCGGTGGTGGTCGGGGTTATTCGCAGTGGCAAAATATTTGTGCCCGAACCAACCGACCAGCTATTTGTTGGCGACCAGATATACCTGATTGCCGCCAATAACGATGTGCCACGCACGCTCGAAATTTTTGGCAAAACCCAGAAAAAGGGCGAGCGCGCGATCGTGATCGGTGGCGGCAATGTTGGTCTGGCCGTCGCCCAAAAACTTGAAAAGGGCGCCAACCGCACACGGGTAAAGCTGATAGAGCTTGACCGCAAGGTCGCCGAAGCCGCCGCCGATGCGCTGGAACGCACGATCGTGCTGCATGGTGACGGGCTGGATATGGAGCTGCTCGAAGAAGCCAATATAGCCAAAGCCGATACCCTGCTGGCCGTTACCGACGACGATAAAACCAACCTGTTGTCCTGCGCGCGGGCCAAGGCCATGGGTTGCCCGCTGGTGGTGGCGCTGGTCAATGACCCCAGCCTTGTCAGCCTAATGGGCCCGCTGGGGATTGACGCGTTTATCAACCCGCGCACTACCACGGTTAGCTCTATCCTGCGCCATATTCGCCATGGCCGTATTCGCGCCGTTTACTCGGTCGGTGATGCCGAGGCCGAGGTGATAGAGGCCCAAGTGATGGGCACCTCGGCGCTGGCGGGCAAGACCATTCGCGAAATTGACTGGCCCGAGGGCTCAAAAGTGGGGGCGGTGCAGAAAAACGGCGTGCTGGTGGTGCCGCGCGGCGACACCAAGCTAGAGGAGGGCGACGCGCTGATCGTGTTTGCGCTGGCCGCCGATGTGCCGGGGGTTGAAAAGTTGTTTCAGGTCTCGCTGGACTATTTTTAGCCGATGAAAACCCTGCGCCAATACCCGCTTTTCGTGCTGTTGATGATGATCGGCGCGCTGGCAATGCTGGTGCCTGCCGCCCATGCTGCGCGGCAGCAAGACTGGTATATCGCGCGGGTGTTTTTCCAGTATAGCCTGTTGATTATCGCGTTTTCGGTGCTGGTTGGCACCGCGATGATGGGCCGAAAGG
Source organism: uncultured Rhodobacterales bacterium (assembly GCA_964462475.1). GTDB lineage: Bacteria > Pseudomonadota > Alphaproteobacteria > Rhodobacterales > Rhodobacteraceae > UBA3077. The sequence goes on from CAYWXQ010000008.1 coordinate 11,391, forward strand.
TGCGCAATGTGTCGCGCGCCAACCTGATAACGCTGATCCTGGCCTTTGCGCTTCTGCCCGCATTTTTGGCGCTGCCCTTTGCCGAGGTGCTGCCCTCGCTTGGCTATCAACGCGCCTATTTCGAGATGCTGTCGAGCTTTACCACCACCGGCGCCACGCTGTTTGACGACCCGTTCCGGATATCTGAATCGCTGCATCTGTGGCGCGGGCTGGTGGGCTGGCTTGGCGGGTTTTTCATGCTGGTAGCGGCGATGGCTATCCTTGAACCTCTGAATGTCGGGGGTTTTGAGCTGCGCGAAACCATGGTTGGCAGTGCCCGTCGCCCGGCGTTTTATGTCGAAACCGATGTGCGGATAATGCGGGCGGTGCGCATAATTGGCCCCGCCTATTTGCTGTTTACCGCCATATTGGCGCTGGCGCTGATCTTTAGCGGTGAGCGGGTGTTTATTGCCTCGATCCATGCCATGAGCACCCTTGCCACCAGCGCGATTTCACCGGTTTCAGGGATGGCGGGGGCGCAGGCGGGCCTGATGGGCGAAATGCTGATCGCGCTGTTTTTGGTGTTTGCTGTGTCGTCAAAGCTGATGTCGCTGCCCACGTTGCCTGCCACCCTGCGCGGCCTGCCCAAAGACCCCGAGTTTCAGCTGATGCTGATCGTGGTTATCGTTGTGCCGCTGTTTTTGTTCATCCGCCACTGGCTGGCCGCGCTAGAGGTTAACGCGGGGCAAAACATATTGGCGGGGCTCAGCGCGATTTGGGGGGCGGTGTTTAACACCATTTCGTTTCTGACCACCACCGGCTTTGAGAGCACCCACTGGCACGCGGCGCAAAACTGGTCGGGGTTGCGCGCGCCGGGTATTTTACTGTTTGGTTTGGCGGTGATGGGGGGCGGGGTGGCAACCACCGCCGGCGGGGTCAAGCTGTTGCGCATATACTCGCTTCATCGCCATGGTTTGCGCGAGCTCGACAAGCTTGTGCACCCAAATTCGGTCGGGCGGGCGGGCACATCAACCCGGCGGTTCCGACGGCAGGGGGCCGAACTGGCATGGGTGTTTTTGATGCTGTTTTTAATGGCAATCGTGGTGGTGGCGCTGGCGCTTTCACTGCTCGATATCAACTTTGAAAACGCATTTGCGCTGGCGATTGCCAGCCTCACCAATACCGGCCCGCTATATATGGCGCTAAACGATAGCGCGGCCCATTATGCCAGCCTGCCAGACCCGGCGCTTGATATCCTGTCGGTGGCAATGGTGGTGGGCCGGGTTGAAACTTTGGCCCTGATCTCCCTGCTAAACCCCGACTATTGGCGGCAATAAACATCAAATCCGATAAAAATTTCGGCATTAGCACTGGAAATTGCCGGCAACAGCCCCCATTATCTTTGCATAATCAACGACCCCGAAAACCGGGGCTATAAAAAGGCTTAAAAAATGGCTGCCGACAAGCAAAACCTGCAAGACGCTTTTCTTAACAATGTGCGCAAAGAAAAAAACCCTGTTACCGTGTTTTTGGTGAACGGGGTCAAGCTGCAAGGGGTTATCACCTGGTTTGATAATTTCTGTGTGCTGCTGCGCCGTGACGGGGCATCGCAACTGGTCTACAAGCACGCGATTTCAACCATCATGCCATCGCAACCGGTGCATTTATATGATTCCGAAGAAAGCGCGTAGTTGACCAAAACGCCCCGCGCCGCCGTAATTCACCCGAACCTGAAGGGCAGGGCGGTGCAGCGCCGCCTGCCCGAAAACGCCCTGGCCGAGGCCGTAAGCCTGGCCGAAGCGCTTGATCTAAAGATCATGTGCGCCTTGGTTGTGCCGATTAGCAAACCCAAAGCCGGAGAACTGTTTGGCAGTGGCAAGGTCGACGAGCTTGCACAGCTTTTCGAGAGCGACGAGGTTGATCTGGTAATCATAGACGGCCTGCTTTCACCGGTTCAGCAGCGCAATCTTGAGGAGCGCTGGCAGGTAAAAGTGCTGGACCGCACCGGTTTAATTCTGGAGATTTTCGGCGACAGGGCGGCAACCCGTGAAGGGGTGCTTCAGGTTGATTTGGCGCATCTGACCTATCAAAAATCACGGCTCGTGCGCAGCTGGACCCACCTAGAGCGCCAACGCGGTGCCATGGGCACGGTCGGCGGCCCCGGTGAAACCCAGATAGAAAGCGACCGGCGCGCGATTTCAGACGTAATTGTGCGGATAAAAAGCCAGCTTTCCAAGGTGGTTAAAACGCGTGCGCTACACCGCGCGGCGCGTAAAAAAATACCGTATCCGATTGTGGCGTTGGTGGGCTATACCAACGCCGGAAAATCTAGCATTTTCAACCGGATGACCGGTGCGTCAGTGCTAGAAAAAGATATGCTTTTCGCCACGCTAGACCCGACGATGCGCGCCGTAGAGCTGCCCAATGGCCGCAAGGTTATCCTTTCTGACACGGTGGGGTTCATTTCAAACCTGCCAACCCAGCTGGTGGCCGCATTTCGCGCCACGCTGGAGGAGGTGCTGGACGCCGACCTGATCTTGCATGTGCGCGACATTTCGCACATAGATACCGAGGCCCAAGCCGCCGATGTGCGCGAAATTTTGGCCGATCTCGGGGTGAAAGACGCCCAAAGCGGCGCGATGATCGAGGTTTGGAACAAAGCAGACCTGTTGAAGCCCGAGGCACGGCAGGGGTTTGAGACCATTGCCGAACGTTCACCAAAAATCGCCACGCTGTCGGCACTTACCGGCATTGGTATTGACGAATTGTTCATAAAAATAGACGCAGGGCTGGCCGAGCCGGTGCTGGAAGAAACCTTAAACATAGGCTATGCGGCGGGCAAAGCGCGCGCATGGCTGTTTGCCAACAATCTGGTGGTCAACGAGGATCAGGGCGAGCAGGGTTATCAGCTTAAGGTGCGCTGGACAGAAACCCAGAAAAGCCGGTATCAACGGCTGTGACGGGCGACACAAAAGGCGCATAATAGATATTATGTTACTTATTGACTAAGTCTGCGTTCAATATAGCATAGGTTTGTTAACATATGGCAAAGCCGAAAAAACGCGCAATCCTGATTGCCGGCCCGACTGCCTCGGGCAAATCGGCGTTGGCATTGGCGCTGGCGCGGCAGATTGGCGGTGTTGTGGTGAACGCCGACGCGCTACAGGTTTACGCAAACTGGCAGGTGCTGACCGCACGCCCGTCGGATAAAGAGCTGGCACGCGCGCCGCACGCGCTTTATGGTCATGTTGACAAATTAGCGCGATATTCGGTTGGTCAGTGGATCAACGAAGTATCTGATCTTATTGTCAATACACAACAATTTCCGATTATCGTTGGCGGCACTGGTCTATATTTCAGCACCCTTTTCAGCGGGCTTTCGGCCATTCCGCCGGTGCCGGCGGATATTCGCGCCAAAGGCAATGCGATGCGTAGCGCCAAGGGCGGTGCTGGGTTTTTGGCGCAACTGCAGCACCAAGACCCGGAAACCCTGAACCAGATTGACCAAAACAACCCCGCCCGATTGCAACGCGCGTGGGAGGTGCTTGAAAGCACCGGCAAAGGCATGTCCTATTGGCATGCGCGCCCCGGAAAGCCGGTATTTTTACCTGAAGAAACCGTGTCTATCCTGTTGAACTGGCAGGTTAATACCCTAAACACCCGTATCGACCAACGCTTTGACATCATGCTAAAAACCGGCGCTATTGAGGAATGCAAGGCCGCGCAAGCCGAGGGGTTTGATGCCTCCCTGCCCGCTAATCGCGCCCTTGGCGCGCGGGAGATTATTGCGGCACTTGATGGTAAGACCACCATGCAAGACGCTGTTATAACGGCTAAAACTCTAACTCACCAATTCGCCAAACGCCAGCGCACCTGGTTTCGCAGCAAAATGAAAAGCTGGCAGCAAATCAACATGCCGTTAGCCAGAGACACCGAGGCTCTCACCCGTGAGATCGCTAAATCGATCAGCTAAACCCTTGGAAGCAAAAGCCGAATCCCACTGCCTCCCAAAAATACCTGCAAAAAAAAGACTTGCAATCCGCCCGCCAATGTCCGATTCTTTATAGAAAAGCAGATTGAGGCAGACATCGTGCGCAAACCAGTTGCAGATCCCGAGGTGATCGGGAACCGTATTGCCAGCCATGCCCTGACCGGCACGTCGCTGCTACACCGTCCGGGCAGCAGGCTTGGCATGGCCAGCAGCCACCACCTTATCTGGATCACCCGCGGCGGTGGTCGCGCGTTTATTGACAGCACGCCGCAGGGCTTTGGCGCCAATACCGCGATGTTCATTCCGGCTAATACGTTGTTTCACCTTGATCTTTCCCCTGGCAGCATTGGCTGGCAGGTTAATATTCCGGCCAACCTGCGCATTCCGCTGCCAGAAACACCGTTGCTGACCTCGGTGCTTAAACCGCTCAGCCAGCGTCAGCTCAGCAACGCGTTTTCAGCGGTGCAGGAGGAGTTTATCACCAAACAACCGATGCGTGGCACGGCGCTCATTTACTCGGTCGGGCTGTTGGCGGTGCTGTTCAACCGGCTTGACACCAGCAAAAACCGCAAAGATCTTGAGCAAGACAGCGCCAAGCGCCGCCTGATGCGCCGCTTTGTTTCGCGCCTGAATGACCGCTATGCCAGCCCCGACACCGTACGCGATTACGCCGCCGATCTTGGCGTAACCACCACCCACCTTACGCGCGTGTGCCGTGAAACCGCCGGCAAGCCCGCCACCCGTTTTATTCGCGAAAAAACCATTGACGAAGCGCGGTTTTTACTGCGCGAAACCGACCAGAAAGTCGGGGTTATTGCCGCTGATCTTGGCTTTAAGTCGCCAGCATATTTTACGCGGGTGTTTACCGAATCTGTTGGAAAATCGCCAAAAGCCTTCCGCAACACCACGCGCCGCTAAATTCCTGACCCAAGGGCGTTTTCGCCGCAGAAACGACCCGTTTGGCTGATATCAGCGTGCCTTGCGACCACCACGCCGCTTCGGGGTGGTGGTAAGGTCTATCAGTGATTCCTGTAAAATGCCGGTCATCGGGTGGGTGGGGTGATTGGGTGAAAAACGCTGTAAAAGCCGCGTGGCAGCCGCGCGCATTTCGCTTGGGTTGCGTGGCTCCAACGCCCAATCCAGAAAGATAGACCGGCATTCCGGCGTCGGAATACCGTCGATGTTATAGGCCTCAAAAATCACCCCCCGCGGGTCGTCGCTTGATGTATTTTTAGCCATTCAGCCCTCCGCCAGTTTTCGCTCAATCAGGGTTGCCATGCGGGTGCGGGTGGCGTCAAGCGCGGTTTTTAGCGCCGAGATATCGGCCATTTCGGCGACGCGGGCCAACAGGTGCGCTGCCCCCTGCCCTGCGCTGCGCGGGTCAAACACCCCGTTAACCGCCAGTCGGCTGGCCTGCTGCACCGCATGATAAAGCGCCAGTGCCGCCGTTACTTCCGCGATTTCGGCACGGGTCAGCCAGCCCGCGCCGGCGAGCAGCTCAACGCTTTTCCCGGGTTTTGCCGCCGCTATCAACCCGCCGGCCTGCACCAGAAGCTCGGTGTCCATCAAACCACCGGCGCCGTTTTTTATATCCCACAGGCTGGCTTTGGATTTGGCCTTGGCCAGCCGCTGGCGCATATCATGCAGTGATTCAAGCACGGCTTTTTCGGCGCGGGGCGGGGCCAGCACATCGGCGATCACCGCGTTGACCGCGTTTGAAATCGGCCCGGCCACCGCCCGCGCCCGCAGCAGCGCCATGTGCTCCCAATCCCAGGCTTTCGTTTTTTGGTAGCGGTCAAACGCGTTTAGCGACGTCGCCACCGGCCCCTGCCGCCCCGAGGGCCGCAGCCGCATGTCGACCTCGTATAGCCCGCCCTTAGAGGTCGCAACCGTTAACGCCGACACCAGCGATTGCGTGAAACGGGCATAATAGGGTTGCACCGCCAGCGGGCGTATGCCGGTTGATAGCGCCGCCCCGTCGGGGTCATAAACCACGATCAGGTCAAGGTCGGATGATACCGTCATCTCGCGCGAGCCAAGCTTGCCCATGGCAATAACGCCAGCGCCCTTGCCCGGTGGCGGGCCGTGGCGCTGCGCAAAATGGGCGGTGACCGCGCCAAACAGGCCATGAATGCATGCCTCGGCAATGTTGGAATAGGCCAGCGCGGTTTCGTCTGGTTTGGCGATACCGCGCAGCAGTTGCACCCCGACCCGAAAGCGCTGCTCTTGTGCCCAGATACGGGTCGCGTCAAGCTGGCGCTCGAAATCGTCGGCGGTTGCCAGCTCGGTCGCAAGACCGGCTTTTAGCGTCGCCAATGCAGGTAACGGCGTAAAAAATTCAACCCCGATCACCGCCTCCAGCACCCGGGGGTTGCGGCCCAGATAGCGCGCCAGCTCAGGCGCCATGGTGCAGATATCGACCAGCAGATCCAGCAGATCAGGGTTGGCCTTGAACAGCGAAAACACCTGCACCCCGGCGGGCAGCCCGCGCAAAAACGCGTCAAACTGGATCAGCGCCTCGTCGGGGTTTTGCGCGGCGCACAGGTTTGACAGGATTTTGGGTTTGAGATGGGCAAATATCCGGCGGGCGCGATCAGAGCGCAGCGCCGGATAGCCAAGCCAGCTTCGGGTGATTTCGTCGGCGCGCCCGGGGGCGTTCCAGTGCAGTGGCGTGGCGACGGCCGGTGTGGTATCGGCAAAGAAATCTTCGGTGATCCGGTGCACTTTATGTAGGCGCGCCAGTGTGTCGGCGTCAAACGTTGCCAGCGTCTGAAAGCCGCAAAGCATTGCCAGTTGCGTGCGTTTCCCGGCACTGTCGGGGATAATATGGGTTTGGGCGTCGTCCATCATCTGGATGCGGTGCTCAAGCCCACGCAGGTGGCGATAGGCATCAATCAGCGCCGTCGAAACGCTGTTTGGCACCATGCCACAGGCGGTCAGCGCCGTAAGCGCGCCAACGGTGTCGCGCATGCGCAAGCCGCGATTCCTGCCGCCCAGAATGATCTGCTGGGTCTGGGCAAAAAACTCGATCTCGCGAATGCCGCCCTGCCCGAGCTTCAGGTCATGGCCCGCCACGACCATCCCGTGCAGGCCCTTGTGGCTGCGGATGCGCTGGCGCATTTCGTGGGCGTCCTCGATCGCGGCGAAATCCAGATGGCGGCGCCACACAAAGGGTTCCAAGCGCTTCAAAAACGCCTCACCGGCCACAATTGCCCCGGCGCAGGACCGCGCCTTGATAAACGCCGCGCGCTCCCATGTGCGCCCGAGGCTTTCGTAATAGCGCTCGGCGGGGTCGGTGGCAATGCAAACCGGCGTGACCGAGGCGTCGGGGCGCAGGCGCAAATCAGTGCGAAACACATAGCCCTCGGCGGTGTTTTCGCTAAGCAGTTTGATCAGGCGTTTGGTGATGCGAATAAAGTTGCTGCGCAGATCTCCCCAGTTTTCCGGCGGGTGGCGGGTTTCGTCAAACAATATAATCAGGTCGATATCGGACGAGTAGTTAAGCTCATACGCGCCCATTTTACCCATGGCGAGCACGAACATACCGGCGGCCTCGGCGGGAACAGTGGCCAGTTTGCCGCGCGCATGTTCGGTATCAACCAGATATTGCAGGCCGGTATTAACCGCGCTTTCGGCCAGTTTTGTCAGCGCGTTTGTAACCTGTTCAAGCGACCAAAGCCCGCCGATATCGGCCAGCGCAATCAACAGCGCCCCGCGCCGCTTGGCAACGCGCATAGAATTTGACAGCGCCTGAAAACCGGTTGTGTCAAAGTCAAGCAGCGCATTGAACACCTGCGTTAGCGGCGTATCGACCACCGATTGCAGCCACGCACATTCGCGCTGCATCGAGGCCGCCAGATAGGCGCTGCAACCGGCAACCCCCTCGATCAGCGCCAAAAACGGTTCTGGGCCGGTGAAACGTGCGCGCGTATCGGCCCCGCGCACGGGGTCAAACGGTGCAGGGGCGCTGTTTGCCGCGGTCAGGCGCATGTTACCTGCCTTCGTATTTTGGCGGGCGTTTTTCCATGAACGCCATTACGCCCTCGGTGAAATCTCGGGTTTTGCCGGCTTTGCCCTGCAATTTGGCCTCTAGCGCCAGTTGCTCGTCTAGCGTGTTGTCAAAGCTGGCGCGCATTGCCTGTTTTATATATTTATAGGCCTTGGTCGGGCCGGCGGCGAGCTTGGCGGCGCGCTCGTGCACGGTGGCGGCAAAACTGTCATCGGGCACGCTTTGCCAGATCATGCCCCAGTCGGCGGCTTGATCGGCGCTGATTTTATCGGCAAATAATGCCGCGCCCATGGCCTTGGCAAAGCCCATTTGCCGGGGCAGCCAATAGGTGCCGCCCGCGTCGGGCAGCAGGCCAATGCGCGCGAAAGCCTGAATGAAATACGCTGATTGCGCCGCGATCACCACATCGGCGGCCAGCGCCAGATTGGCCCCTGCCCCCGCTGCCGGGCCGTTTACCGCCGAAATTGTCGGAACCGGGCATTCATAGATCGCCTTGAGCAGGGGTTCGTATTCCTCCATCAAGGTGCGTTCCATGTCGATATCGCCAGAATTCACCCGATCGCCCAGATCTTGCCCCGAGCAAAATCCGCGCCCCGCACCGGTAAACACAAGCACCCGCCCGTCGAGCGGCGCGTGCTTGACCGCGTGCAGCAGGTCGACCCGCATTTGCGCGTTTAGCCCGTTCATCACCTGCGGGCGGTTCAGGGTAATTTTAACCACATCATCCGTGGCTTCATAAAGGATGGTTTCGTATTTCATAGCGCTCTCCTGATCTGGGCCAAGCCTAGGCGGAAAGCGCTATGAGGAAAACCCCGAACGTGGGGTTAATCCGACATCAGATTGGCTATTTTTTTTGCCTCTTCGTCGCTGAGATCGGATTCGGGCTTGGAGCGCCCGCGCGCGCGGATGAAAAACACCGCGCCAAACCCGCCGCCAGCCAGCAACAGCGGGCCGGCCAGCCAAAGCAGCAGGTTGCCGGTTCTGAAGGTTGGTTTTAGCAACACAAACTCGCCATAACGATCAACAATATATTGCACCGCCTGCGCGTCTGTGTCACCCGCGGTTAGCCGCTCGCGCAATAATATTCGCAAATCCGCTGCCAGTCCGGCGTTGGAATCGTCTATATTTTCGTTTTGGCAGACCAGACAGCGCAGCCCCTTCGACAGCGAGCGCGCCCGCGCTTCGAGCACCGGGTCCGCAAGCATTTCGCTTGGTTCAACGGCCAGGGCCGGGCTTGGCAGCACAAAGGTTGTGGCAGGGCTTGCCAGCAACAGGATCAACAATAAGTATCGCATGGGTCTACTCCGCTGGTGCTGAAACGATTTTTCTACGTTTGCGCGACGGGGCCGCCACGCGGTAGCGCCGGTCAAGCAAGCTGAGCACGCCGCCAAAGGCCATAACCAATGCGCCAATCCAGATCCAGTTTACAAACGGTTTTATATAGATGCGCATGGCATAGCCGCCATTATCTTGCGCATCCCCCAACACGACATACACATCGCGAATCAGCCCCATATCGATGGCTGCCTCGGTTGTGGGCGTGCGCTCTACGGTATATAGCCGTTTTTCGGGATACATCAGCATGCTTTTGCCATTCCGCTCGACCAGCACTTCGCCACGTTGGGCCGTATAGTTTGCCCCGTCCAGGGTTTCGACCTTGTTGAGCGTAAAGGTATAGCTGCCGACATTATAAGAGTCGCCAAACTGGGTGGCGCGAATGTCCTCGATCTCCCATGCGGTTACCGCCGAAATACCGAATATGATGAGCCCCATGCCGGCATGGGCAAACGATTTGCCCCAATCGGCGCGTGGCAGGTTGCGCAGGCGACGCAAGGTTTCACCAAACGGCACCTTCATAAAGCGGCTGCGGTTGGCAAGATCAGCCACCACGCCAAGGACAATCCAGGCGGCAAGGGTCAAGCCGATGGGCGCAATCATCCGGCCACCGGTTTGCAGGCTCCAGACCAGCGCACCAAGCGCAACCGAAAGGGCCATAACCCCCCAGAGCGGTTTCATGGCCCGGCCCATTTTTGCGCGTTTCCATGGCAATAACGAGCCGATGGGCAGCGCCATTGCCAAAGCAACCATGAACGGGGTGAAGGCAAGGTCAAAGAACGGCGCCCCGACAGAGATTTTCTCGCCGGTGGCGAACTCCATCACCAGCGGCCACATGGTGCCGATCAGCACCACGCCCGTGGCGACGGTCAGCAGCAGGTTGTTTAACACCAGCCCGCTTTCACGCGAGAATGTGGCGAAAACCGATTGCGATTTTAGCTTGTCGGCCCGAAGCGCATACATGGTTAGGCCGCCGCCAATGGCAATAGCCAGAATGGCCAGCACAAACATGCCGCGCCGCGGGTCGGTGGCAAACGCATGCACCGAGGTCAGCACGCCAGAGCGCACAAGGAAGGTGCCGATAAGCGAGAACGAAAAGGCGAGAATGGCCAAAAGCACGGTCCAGGCCTTTAAGGTGTCGCGTTTTTCAACCACGATCGCCGAATGGAGCAGCGCTGTCGCAATCAGCCACGGCATAAGAGAAGAGTTCTCAACCGGATCCCAGAACCAGTAACCACCCCAGCCAAGCTCGTAATAAGCCCACCAGCTGCCGAGCGAAATGCCGATGGTCAGCGATATCCAGGCCGCGAGCGTCCATGGGCGCACCCAGCGGGCCCATGCGGCGTCGACCTTGCCCTCGATCAGGGCGGCGATGGCGAAACTGAAGGCCATCGAAAGCCCGACATAACCAAGATAAAGGAAGGGGGGATGAAAGGCGAGACCCGGGTCTTGCAACAGCGCGTTAAGGCCGTTGCCATCGATCGGCGGGTTATCAAGGCGCAAAAACGGGTTGGAAGTGAAAATCATGAACGCCAGAAACGCCACGCCGATCATGCCCTGAACCGACAAAACCCGCGCCCGCAGTGCAGGCGGCAAGTTGTTGCCAAAAATGGCGACTGCCGCGCCAAATATCGCGAGGATCAGGTTCCAAAGCAAAACCGACCCTTCGTGATTGGCCCAAACGCCGGTTATTTTATAGATCATCGGCTTGTTTGTGGCCGAATTCGCCGCCACCAGCCGCACCGAGAAATCCGAAACCACAAAGGCATAGGTGATAGCCCCGAAGGCAAACAGCAGTAGCACAACCTGGATTTGTGCGGTCGGCACCGCGGCCGCCATCCAGTTGTTCCAGCCTTTTTGCGCCCCGATCATCGGCACGATCGATTGAATTATGGCGAATATAAACGCCAAAACGATCGCGTATTGGCCTAGTTCTGCAAACATTTTCGAATCCCCGTTGTTTACTTCGCGCCATCATACGCGAGGTTGCCCGAGGATCAAATTGCAATTTCGTGATCGCGCCAAAGCGACGCATCAACCGGTGGAATTTCGCCACGCCGCCAACGCCGCGTTTTCGCCAACGCCAACTGTTGCCGGTGTTGGCTCTGGCGTAAGGGCCGCCGCGCCTGTGATCGGCAAGGCCGGAACATTGGCACGATATCCGCGAAAATAATTAAGTTCGCGCGCGCCAAAATAAAACGACACCACCGCCCCGAGCAGCCACCAAAGCGGGTCGGGCACATAGGCCAGCCCCTGCATTCGCACCGAAAACCCCGCCGGATCCGACATGGCATAGGCAAACAGCCCCACAGTTGAAAGCGCCATGATCGGGCGGGGCAGCCGGTTTAACCCATTGACAAACTTGTCAAACCAACCGCTAGGCGCTTGCGCGAACTCTGCGCCTGCCTGCGCTAGCGCGGCCTGATAACGCGCTTGGGCACCCATTTCGGCCTTGGTGCGGTTTACCGTAAAAACCTCTGATACCTCGGCCACCGCGCCGCCGACCTCGCGCGCGGCGCGGCCCAACCCGAGCAAGCTCATGCCCAGCCCCTGACCCGGGCGTCATGCGCGGCGCGGCTAAGGTGAAACCGGTCAGAGATAAATTCTTCCGCGCGGGTGATCCAGCCCCCCTTGCCGCCATCACGCCTGCGAGCAAATTTGCGCAGGCTCGGGCGTGCATCGGCGAGCGCATAATAATAGTTGCGCCGCGCGATGCCGTAAGCATCAACCAGATAGTCAGGCGCGGCGGCATATGCCTGTGCGGCCATATTGGCGGTATTGGGGCCGATCGCACCGTCGGCCAGGGTCGGATAGCCAAATTCGCCCAGCAATCGTTGCAGTATTTTGGCGGCATTGGCACCGGCGTTGACATTCATGTCATAAACGCTGGGTTGAAGCGCTTCGGGCAGCAGGCCAATATTGGCGGCGTCAAAATACTGCTGTTTAAAAATATCAGCCGCCTGCGCCCGGGTCAGTGCCCGCACATCGCGGCGGTTGATGCGCCCGTCGGCGTTCACATCAAGCCCCAACCGCTGCATGGTGGCAAGCGTGACACCGTATTTTGTGGCCCCGCCGGGATCGTCGGGGTCGTTCACATAGCCGCCTTCGCGCTTTATGATCTGTTGGGTTATTTCGTCGATGCCGGGCATCGCCACCTCCTGCCAAATTAATGAAAATTTGACGTAAAGATGACTCTAATTGCCTAAGAACCGGTAAGCGCAGCGCGCGCTACCCTTGCGCAACAGCCGCTACGATAGCGGGTCAGGCGTTGGCTCTATATAGATGCCCTGATCTTTGAGCGCCTTGATTACCTCGGCGGGCATGTATTTTTCGTCATGCTTGGCCAGAACTTCGGTGGCAACGAACTCTCCGTTGATCAGCTGGCCGGTAACGATGGTGCCCTGACCCTCACCAAACAGATCGGGTAAAATGCCTTTGTAAACCACGGGCACATCGGCGTTGGTGTCGGTGATCACAAAGCGGTGGGTTTCACCCTTGACCCATGACCCTTCTTTCACCAGCCCGCCAAGGCGAAAACGCTCGCTGGGATTGGGCTGGTCCTGCGCTACTTGCGTTGGCGAGCGGAAAAACTCGATCCCGCTTTTGAAGGCAACGCCCATCAGCACGGTGGCAACCACCATCAGCACCAATCCGGCAGCGATCATTTGAATGCGGCGTTTTTTCTTTAGTCCAGCCATAGTGTTCCCTCTTAGCTCCCCCGATAGATAAGGTTTTATTTACGGAAATAAAGGGGCCATTTCCAAGCCTTCGCGCTCATCAAGCCCTAGCATAATATTGGCGTTCTGCAAAGCCTGCCCCGATGACCCTTTTGTGAGGTTGTCCAGCGCCGAAAAAACGATCGCGCGGCCGGGTTTCCGGTCGGCAACAACGCCGATATGGCAATAGTTTGAACCCCTTACATGGCGCGTGGCCGGTGCTTGCCCAAAGGGTAGCACATAGATAAACGGCTCGGCCGCATATTGCGACACAAGCGCCTGATGCAGCGCGTTTGCATCACCACGCACATAGATGGTGGCCAAAATGCCGCGGTTTTGCGGTAACAGATGCGGGGTAAAGCTGACCGTAACCTTGCGCCCCGCCATTTTTGAGAACTCCTGATCGAACTCGCCCAGATGGCGGTGGCTGGCGATGGCATAGGCGTTGGTGCCCTCTGAAACCTCGGCGTGCAGCATGGCTTCCTTGGCGCCGCGCCCTGCCCCCGAAACGCCGGTAAGCAGGTCTATGATAATTTCGTCGGGGTCGATCAGCCCTGCTTGCAATAGTGGCAAAATGGGCAGCAGGCCGGTGGCGGCGTTGCACCCGGTGCCCGCCACCAGCCGCGCGGTTTTTATCTGGTCGCGGTAAAACTCTGTCAGGCCGTAAACGGCGGTTTTTTGCAGATCAAGTGCTGCGTGATCGCCGCCATACCATTTTTTGTATTCAGCCGGATCGCGCAACCTGAAATCGGCCGAAAGATCAACAATTTTAACATGTTGCGGCAGCGCCTTTATCACCCGCTGTGAGGTCGCGTGCGGCAGGGCGCAAAACACCAGATCAACGCCGTCAAAGTTTATTTCGTCTATTTTACAAAGTGTTGGCAGGTTAAGGTGGCGCAAATGCGGAAACACATCACCATAGGCCATGCCGGCTTTGCGATCAGCGCTAAGCGCGGTGATTTGCATATTTGAATGGCCGGCCAGCAACCGCACCAGCTCGGCGCCGGTATAGCCGCTTGCCCCAAGAATGACGATATTTTTCATGGTCTAAACCCTTTGCCAATCTGCGGAATGGCCCAAAAACAGCTCTGCCAGTTTGCCGACCTTTTCGGGCGCGCCGGTGGTGAAATATTGCGTGTCGTCGTGCGCAACGTAGCGTGGGTGACGGTCAAGATAATCAGCCGTGGCATCGGCAACAATGCGCGGCTGCGACAATAGCTTGGTGTCAGGTGGCAGGGCCGCGCGAAAAACACCCTCGACAATGGGATAATGGGTGCAGCCCAGCACCGCCGCCTGCGGGTTTGGCAAGCGCTGCAACAATTCTGCCACATGGGCATTGACCAGCGCGGTCGAGCGCGCGGTATCGCCGACCTCGATCGCGTCAACCAAGCCGTCGCAGGCATGGCCGCACACCTCTACATCGCGGGCGCGGAACTTCATCTCGCGCGGGAAGGCGGCGCTTTCAATGGTGGACTGGGTGGCAAATACCGCCACGTTTTCAAGGCCGGTATGGGTGGGGGGGGCGTTATCGCCCCAATCGCGGCGGGTCAGGTTTTCTATCATTGGCACAAATACCCCCAACACCCGCTGGTGGCCTTTTGGCAGCCAGCTAACCTGCATTCGGTGCAGCGCGCTGGCCGAGGCGGTGTTGCAGGCCAAAATCACCAGTTCGCAGCCCTTGTCAAACAGGGTTTGCACCGATTTTGTGGTTAGATCAAACACATCATAGGCGTCGCGGGTGCCATAAGGGGTGTTGGCATTGTCGCCCAGATAGGTGAACGCCTGATCGGGAAGCCGCTTTTGCAACGCCCGCAAAATGGTCAGCCCCCCCAGCCCGCTATCAAAAACACCAATTGGCATCTGGTTCTCCGATCCTGTTTTACGGCTTTTTTGCAGAATGCGCCCGCCAAGCACAAGCCCTAAAAAAAGGGCCGGCAAATTGCCGGCCCCGATGAACTTAGCTGAAACCGCGCTTACCGGCCTATTTCAACAATATTGCCCCGCTCGACCGCACGATCACCGGCAATGCCGAGATAGGTGGCGATCACATCGGAAACCCGCTGGATAATACGCACCCGCATGGTTTGGCCAATCGCTACAGCGGCCGCAGCTTTTTTGCCGCCAAACGCGGTTACGTCAGCTTCAATATAATCCGGACCGGCCAGAATTTCACCGGTATTGGCATCGGTCACGGTGATATAGAAATCGATATTGTGGATACCGCCGATATTGGAACGCGCCCGCTCGGTCAGCGAGTGGAACTGCACCTGTTCTGTGCTGATAATCACCGGACGGTTGCCCTTGATCGCGGGGTTAAAGCGCTCGGACGCCTGAGCCATTGCCTCTTCCATGATCACTTCGATCTGGGCGTAAACATCGCCGGGGCCGTCCTCACGCCAGATCAGGTCTACATCGGGCATCTGGCCGTTAGAGGTGGTGGTGGTCAGGGTGCGCGGCACGGTTGCCTGCACATCGACAACCCGCCAGTTAAAGGTCAGGTCCTCACGCAGCGGGTCCGGAAAAAACGTGTTGGTG
This sequence comes from uncultured Rhodobacterales bacterium, assembly GCA_964462475.1. GTDB lineage: Bacteria > Pseudomonadota > Alphaproteobacteria > Rhodobacterales > Rhodobacteraceae > UBA3077. The sequence continues at coordinate 26,956 of CAYWXQ010000008.1, forward strand.
CTCACGCAGCCCGACAGGCCAACGGCGGCGACTAATGGTAGGATCCATGTTTTTATCATTCTACCTCTCCTCAATGTAACTGAAAACTCATAATTGCTTATCTGCATTTTGCAATCAAAGCAAGAATTTACCGCCCGCCCGGTCAGTTGCGCGACACTGTGATTCTTTTGCAACATACCTGTAACGCATAAAAAAAGGCGCAACCATTGCCGCGCCTTTTTGGAAATATGCCAACGATTTTAGCGTTTCGAGAACTGGAAGCTCCGACGCGCCTTGCGTTTGCCGTATTTTTTGCGCTCCACAACCCGCGCATCGCGAGTCAGGAAGCCGGCTGCCTTCAGCGCGCTGCGCAGCGATGGTTCATAAAGCTGCAAGGCTTTTGAGATGCCGTGCTTAACCGCACCGGCCTGCCCTGAAAGCCCGCCGCCCTTTACGGTGGCCATCACGTCGAATTCACCAACAACACCGGCAACCGAAAACGCTTGATTGATCAGCATTTGCAGCACAGGGCGGGCGAAATAGGTGCTCATTTCTTTGCCATTAACCGTCACCTTGCCAGTGCCGGGCTTGATCCAGACGCGGGCAACCGCGTCTTTACGTTTGCCAGTGGCATAAGAGCGGCCAAGCGCGTCACGAACAGGTTCGCGCAGTGGTGCGCTTTCTTCAACCAGTTCAACGGCGCTTTCGGCCACGGCCTCTTTCAGGTCGTCGAGCGATTTGATTTCATCATTCATGATTGAGCGCTCCGGGTGTTTTTGGGATTCATGGATGCAACATCCAAAACTTCAGGCTGCTGGGCCTCTTGGCCATGCTCGGCGCCTGCATATACGCGCAGGTTGGTCATTTGCTGCTTTGAAAGCGGGCCGCCGGGCAGCATACGCTGAACAGCTTTTACCAGCACGCGCTCGGGGAAGCGACCCTCAAGGATCTGCTCGGCGGTGCGGTGTTTAATGCCGCCGGGGTGGCCGGTATGCCAGTAATAGCGCTTGTCGGCGCGTTTATTGCCGGTCATCTGCACTTTTTCGGCGTTAATCACAATCACGTTGTCGCCCATATCCATGTGCGGGGTGAAGGTAGGTTTATGCTTGCCGCGCAAGCGCATGGCGATAATCGATGCCAAACGGCCCAGAACCACGCCTTCAGCGTCGATCAGGATCCATTTTTTCTCGATATCGGCCGGTTTGGCTGAATATGTTTTCA
>CAYWXQ010000009.1:0-26167 GCA_964462475.1 uncultured Rhodobacterales bacterium
TCTGGAACTGCCAGAGCGGCGTATCGGGGTTGGAAAGCGCCAGCCCTGCACCCACAGCCGGTATCATCAGCAAAGCGGTGGTAAACACAATGGTATTACGCCCGCCCGCGATGCGGATAAAGAACGTAGACGGGATACGCAGCGTCGCCCCCGTAAGCCCGGCAATCGCGCCCAGCGTAAACAGCTGCGATTTTTCAAACGCAAAGCCGAGGTTGATCATCTGCACCGTGATGATGCCCCAGTAAAGCCACACGGCAAAGCCGACCAGCAGGCTGGGGATGGATATCCACAGATTGCGGGTGGCGATGGACTTACCGGTCGAGGCCCAATAGCTCTCGTTCTCGATGTCCCAGTTTCTTAGATCTTTTCCCAAGGGTTCTCTCCTTATGTGGGGTGGGGCGGGCCTTTGGCGGCCCGTCATATTGTTAGTTATGCGGCACGTCTGAAAGATGGGTATCTTTCACCAGCTCGGGGTGGGCCTTGCGGTCCATCGCGCGAATGGCGAGGTGCATCCAGATCATGCTTACGGCGACGATGACAAACATCAGCATAAACACCACCGACCAAACATGGGTGAGGTCAAGCAATATGCCAAACGAGATCGGCAACACAAAGCCGCCCAAGCCGCCGATCATGCCGACCAGCCCGCCAACCGCGCCGACATTTTGTGGAAAGTAGACCGGAATGTGTTTATATACGGCGGCTTTTCCGAGGCTCATTACAAAGCCCAGAATAACGGTCAGGAACACAAACACATAAAGCGGAATGCCAAAGCTGAACTCGATCAGGCGGGCGTTGCCCTCGGCATCCGGTATGCCCTGCACCACATAGCTGGTTTCAGGGTAGCTCATCACAAACAGCACGATCAGCGACACACCGAATGTCAGATACATCACAAAGCGTGCGCCCCAGACATCGGCCATCCAGCCACCAAGCGCACGAAAGATAGAGCCGGGCAGGGAATACATGCCGGCAAACAGGCCCGCAGAGGTAAGCGCCACCCCGTAGGCGCCAACATAATAGCGCGGCAGGAACGAGGCGAAGGCCACAAAAGCACCAAAGACAAAGAAGTAATAGGTAGCAAAGCGCCAAACCCGAATGTCTTTTAGCGGCTCAAGCTGCTTCATTGCTGAAACCGGTTTGTCGCCAGTGATCTTTTGCTTTTTGCGCACCGGGTCTTCTTTGGCAAAGATGTAGAAAATTACCGCCATGGCAGCCAGCACAACCGCGTAAACCCGGGCGGTATCTTCCCAGCCCAGCGCAATCACCAAGAAGGGCGCGGCAAAGTTGGTGACAGCGGCGCCCACGTTGCCCGCGCCAAAGATCCCCAGCGCGGTGCCTTGCTTTTCAGCCGGAAACCAGCGCGACACATAAGCGATGCCGATGATGAACGACCCACCGGCAAGCCCCAGCCCCAATGCGGCCATCAAAAACATCGCATAGGTTTGCACCGAAGCCAGCAGCCAGACCGAAATCGCTGTGATCAGCATTTGCAGCGGCAGCATGGTGCGGGCCCCGAATTGGTCGGTCCAGACGCCCAAAAATATCCGGCTCAGCGAGCCGGTTAAAACCGGTGTTGCCACCAGCAGGCCAAACTGGGTTTCTGATAGCCCCAGATCTTGTTTAATTTTAACGCCGATGATGGAAAAAATCGTCCATACGGCAAAACAAACGGTAAATGCGAGGGTGCTTAACCCCAGCGCCCGGTATTGGTCCGGCTTTGTTACCCCGTTCAGATCATGCATTACGTGCCCTCTACAAATATGGTTTCGTATTGCGTTTACAAAGCCCAATATCGCGCATGAGCGTATTGATGCAGGTCAATAAGTTGTAAAACACCATGGAAATAAGCGTGTTAGGCAAAATTGTATGTTTTGCCGCCGATAAGTGTTGCGTATGATCGCCGCAGGTTTGTCACCGACGCTTGACATTGCGCAGGTCTGTGATTGATATATGTCAAATTTAATTCTGAGGCCGCCATGCGAGACAGTGACATCCCGTTGATTCGAACCCTGCCGCTGTTTCATGAAATGGCGGATGAAAGCTTCGCCGAGCTGGTGCGCGGGGCCTATGTGCAGAACTTCCCCCCCAACATGGACCTGATCGTCGAGGGCGATGATAGTGATTTTCTGCATATCGTGGTCAGCGGCACGGTCGAGCTTTTTGCCAACTGGAACGGGCGCGAAACCGCGATGACAATTTTGCGCGAGGGGGCGACCTTTATTCTGGCGGCGGCCATTCGCGATGCCCCCAACCTGATGTCGGGGCGCACGCTGGAGCGCTCACGCATAATCATGTTACCCGCTGAAGATGTGCGAAGGGTGTTCGAGCAAGACCACGCCTTTGCCCGGGCCGTGGTGATGGAGCTGGCCTATTGTTATCGCGGCGTGATAAAGGGGGTAAAGGGGTTAAAGCTGCGCAGCTCTATCGAGCGGCTGGCCAATTACCTGCTTAAATGGCAGGTAAAATCGGGTGGGCATGACCGGTTTTCACTGCCGGTAGAAAAGCGCCGCCTGGCGTCAATTCTGGGGATGACCCCTGAAAACCTGTCGCGCTCGATCAAGGCATTGCGACCCTACGGGGTAGAAATTTCGGGGCTGAATGTGAAGATCACCAAACCCGACGCCCTGAAGGGCCTGGCCAAAGCAACCCCGCTGATCGACGACCCGCGCAGCTGACCCGCCGCACTGACCCGCAAGCAGGCTCTCCCGCCCGTCGGGCCGTGATTTGCAAGCAAATCAAACCCTCCCGTTGGGCGTGGCCTCGGCTGCGCCTCGGCGGGTGTTGGCCGCCGATATGTTTGGGTGTGTTGTTTAACGGTTTGCTGCCCGCGCGCGCTGCAACCACCACCACGCAAAGCCAAGATTAGGCAGCCATGCCAGCCACGCCAGATAGACCGATGCCGCCGTATAGCCAACCCCTGCCGCCATAAACCCGAGCAGATAAAGCCGCAGGGTTACCCCGGCAAAGGTGAGCGCAAAGGAATAAGCCATCCAGCGTTGGTGGGCCAAAAGCCGGCCGGCCATCGCGTGGCGCACGGCAATCGCGGTCACCAAAACCCACACTACTGCCAGCGCGGCAAACCCCGCCTGCGCCGAAACCCCGCCCGCAGCGTTCAGCGCCACAACCAGCCCTGCCGAGCCGCTGACCAGAATGGCCAGCGCATAGACCCGCCCCAGCCAGCGGTGCAACCCGCGCCGCCGCCGCACCGCCGCAAAAAACTGCAATGGCCCGATTGCCAGCGCCACCGGTGCCAGCCCGATATGCAGCAAAAACGCCACCCGACGACCCTCGATATGCGCCAGCATGTCAGGAAAGGCCAGCGGCAGCCCCAGCACCAAAAACCTGTAGGATCCAAGCGCAACCAATAGGCTGAGCACGCAGGCGACGAAAAGCGGTATACGGGATGTGGTCATGGTTTCCTCCAAATTGACAGTGTCAAGTTAGAGGGATAACTTGACACTGTCAAGCATCTGGTCGATATTGCCCCATGAGCAAAGAACACCACCACCACGGCAACCTGCGCACAGCCCTTGTAAACGCCGGCGTGACGCTGATGGAGCAGGGCGGCCCCGACGCCCTGACCCTACGCAAATGCGCCGCCCTGGCCGGGGTTTCACACGCGGCACCGGCGCATCACTTTAACGGGCTGATCAGCCTGAAGGCCGCCATTGTTGCCCATAGCTATCAACTGTTTACCGGCACCATGCAGGCCCATAGCGCCAATGCCACCACCCCGCGCGCCCGGCTGGTGGCAATTTGCGCGGGTTATCTGGCCTTTGCCCGCCAGCATCCGGCGCTGTTTCGCTTTATGTTTCAGGCCTTCCCTGCCGGCGCATCCGCCATCAACCCGCCTATTCTGCAAGAGCTGGCCACAAATTCGGCGGCTGCCTATAAGGTGCTGCAAGACGCCTGCGCACCGTTTCAAGCGGCTGGCGGGCAGGTAGAGGGCACCGAGGTGCTGGTCTGGTCGCTGGTGCATGGCTATGCGATGCTGTTTGCCAGCACCCAAGCGCCCGGCACCCCGACCGGCACCCCGACCGGCCTTGTGCCTGATTTCGCCGATATCCTGCCCGAATTTCCGCTGTGCTAAATTATTTGCCAAAAGCCCAAATTGGGGCTTGCGGCCCTATCGGGAATCTCTATATATCAGCGACACGAAGCGGGCGTAGCTCAGTGGTAGAGCACTTCGTTGCCAACGAAGATGTCGTGAGTTCGAATCTCATCGCCCGCTCCAAGTTATTCTCTGTTAGCAAGCGGCCGGCTTTTTGTGGACCGGCGGCATTGGTCGTATCCACAGGATCAGCCATAAAGCCAAAACCGCGATCGGTTTGAGGATACACTGAAGCCGATGCCGATGTGAACGGCAGCGCACTACAACGTGTATAATGTCGGTTCTCGCACACGCTAAAAATTTTCTAATAGGCTGACTATATGCTCAAGAAGCACCTTTTTTCGTTGGGGTATCTGCCAGATTTAAAATTTTTCCGGTGTCCGTCAGGTGCAAATGTGTCAGGGCCGGTTCGTCGTGCTCCATCCGCCACGCCAGCATTTTTTGGGCATATTCCAGAACAAGTTTTTGATAGGCCGGGTCATCCGCTAGATTGTGAAATTCGTCGGGGTCGGATATGCGATCAAAAAACAACGCGGGTAAGCCATTGAAATAAACATATTTATAGCGCTCGTCGGCAATAATATTTACCGCACAGTGCTTTTTATCCAACCCCAGCGGAATGGATTCATCTATTTCATAGGGGCTGCGCAGGTCGAATTCTGCGTGGTAGGCCTGGCGCCATACCTTGGGCTGTTTGCCGTGGCAAAAAGGCAGCAGGGAAGCGCCATCACATTGTATTGGAATGTCGCCGCCGATGGCATCCAGAATGGTGGGGAAAATATCGACACCCTCGCTAAAGGCATCGACCAACGACCCCCGCGCTGGGTCGGCATCAGCGCCCGGCGCCCGAATGACAAGCGGAACGTGAAAGGATTGGTCAAAATAGCCGTATTTGGCAAACATCCAGTGATCGCCCATAAATTCGCCGTGATCGGAGGTGAAGATGATCAGGGTGTCGTCATAGCACGCCAACTGGCGCAAGTGCGCCAGCAGCCGGCCAATGTGCATATCAACCTCGGAAATCATGCCATAATATGTTGCTTTTATCTGGCGCAGTTCAGAGTCAGATATTGCTAGATTGTCTTTTGAATCAGTGCCGTGGGTGTAATATTTACCGCGCTGGTTGTTGAGGTAATAGTCTAGCCACGGGTGTTGCGCGGCCTCCTGCTGCGGGGTGTCGCGCCGGGTGGGCAGGGGCATGTCGGCGGCATTATACATGTCATTAAAGGGCGCCGGGGCGATGAATGGCGGGTGCGGGGCATAAAACGACAAATGCACAAACCACGGCGGCGCGTTTGCATCGGCTTGGGCCTTGGTTATATAATCGGCGGCCCGATCAACAAGAAAGGCGGTGGGGCTGTCTTCGGGTTTGTAGGGGGCCGGCGCAAAGGTTTTGCCCTTACCGGCTGGCCCCTCAAAATCAGGGCGGGGGGCCAGCATATCCCAGTGGGACTGTGGCATATCATAGCCCTTTTTCTTTAGGTCAGCCAGCCATAGATCCCAGTTGCCGGTAAGGGGGGTATGGGCGGTCATGCCGGGCAAAATGCCTTCATAGCCGCCTTCGACAAAATCGCCATCAGCAGAATTACGCGGATCAAGGCTAACATCGGTGTAGCCAAACAGCATTGGGTCATAGCCGAGTTTGCGGGCTTCAAGGGCTATGTTTGAATGTCTGGAATCCAGCGGCGTGCCATTAAGCAAGGACCGATTGTTTTGCAAATACATGCCAGTATAAAGGCAAGCCCGCGATGGCCCGCACGGGGTTGCCTGGGCAAAATGCCGTTTGAAGGCAACACCGTCGGCGGCCAACTTGTCCAGATGTGGTGTTTTAACCTGGGCGTGGCCGGTGCGCGAAAGGCATTCGCCGCGCCACTGATCCGCTGTTATAAAAAGAATGTTCATGGTGTTTACGGGTCCGCATTAGGGTGTAAATTGAAGGAACCTAGCCTTTTCTTGCTGCCGCCCGCGCTTTTTCACGCTCTTTGAAAACCACATAAATCGTGGCAAAAACGATTGTCAGGAAGACAAAGATGATGCCGATGACATTAACCGCCGGGCTTAACCCAAATCGCATGCGTGCGCCGATTTCGGTTACCAATGTGTGCGAGCCACCGATTGAAAATATGGTTGTGTTGTAATTTTCAAACGATTGCAAAAAGGCAATCACACTGGCGGTCAGGATTGTCGGCTTCAAAAAAGGCAGCGTGATGCGCCGAAATACCTGAAAATGCGTTGCGCCAAGATCCATTGCGGCTTCTTCCAGCGCTATATCCTGCCGTTTTAGCCGCGCCATAAACATCAGCATTGTATAGGATGAAATATAGGTAGCTTGCGCGATCGTTGCGGTCAACAACCCGCCTGCCACCCCGCCCTCGCGCCAGAATATCAACGTCGATATCCCCAATATAATACCGGGCGTCAGCAGCGGCGAAACCATAACCCCGTATAACAACCCGGTAAAGCGAGATTGCATGCGGGTGATCAGAAACGCGCCCGCCAGCCCCAGCGGCATTGAAATGGCAATGACCCCCGCCGCGATAAAGAGCGAGTTCACCAACCCCGACCACATGCGGGCATCCCGCGCCAGAACGCCGAACCATTTCAGGGTAAAGCCGCGCCAGACCGTAACAGAGGGGGTATCAAAATTGTTGAAACCGGCAGCCACCATAAGAATAAGCGGCAAAAACAGATAGGCAAAGAACACCACCATATAGATATTTAGCACAACTTCGCTTTTACGCCCGAAAGCGGCTGAGGAAACTTTGCTCATTTGGCTATTTCCTTAATATTTACGCCAAACAGGCGCATGACAAGGAAAACAAAAATAACGGTGGCGGTGACTAGCGTAAAGGCATAGGCCGAGCCGGTATTCCAATCGCTAGATTCGAAAAATTTGTTATATATCAACTGGGTAAACCACGGTTCAGCAATGCCGCGGGTCATGATATTTGGCACCGAGTATGACCCGGCGGCCAACATGAATGTCATAATACAGCCCACAGCGATGCCCGGTTTGGCGTGCGGGATTACAATTTTTCTGTGCACCTGCCATGTTGGCGCCCCCATATCGCGCGCCGCTTCAATTTGCGCGGTATCGAGGGTTTCCATTGTGTTGTAGATCGGGAAAACCATAAACAGGATATAGGCGTATACCATGGCAATAAAGACCCCCGACCCGCTGCCCAGAAACGAAATAGACCCCACCCCCAGCAAGCCCAACACATAGTTGGCCACCCCGTTATTATCCAAAATCATCAACCAGGCGAAAATACGCAGCAGCTCGTTTATTGAATAGGGAATAATTAAAAACAGCATAATGGTGGCTGCCTTGCCCGGCGATGCCATTTTGGCAATGAAAAAGGCAATAGGATAGCACACAACCAGCGCAATCAGCGTGACCGCGACCGCCGCGCCGATGGTTTTCATGAAGATAAAAAAGTGGCTGGCCCCCATCTGCGCGTAATTTCGCAGCGAATAAACCTTGACCGGTTTGGTCTCGCGGGTTTCCAACTCCTGAATGGTGGCGGTGGTGCTGGCTATTTTCGCGATAACCTCGTTGAGCTTTTCTGTCCGCACCGGCGTCGGATCCTGCGCTTCCAAATCTGACTGGTCAAAGCGCATCTGGTCAACGTCATTATAAAGCCGGTCAATTCTTACGGTTAGGGCGGCGGCATCTCCGCCCTGGTCCTTATACCAAAGCGATTGTTCAAACATAATTAGCTGGGGGCCGATGATCATGCCGATCACCCATGCGCCAACCAGGCCAACGATAATCATGCTGAGAACAGACCCGAAAGAGCGGCGCAAACTATTCATCGGCAAGCTCTCCGACCGGCAGCACCATGCCCGCTTGGCTGTCAAAACATATCGCGCACTGATCGCCTTTTGTATGGCTTGCAAGGTCAACATTGGTCTGGTGAACTGAAAAAGTATCGCTGTCCTTTCTAAAATGAAGGTTTACAAACGGGCCTTCCAGATCGCGGCGCTCATAATTTACCGAAATTACATTTTCGCCCTGCGATCCGGCGGTTTGCACTTGGGTTTTTTCGGGCCGGACAAACAAGATCACATCATCGCCCAGCGCAAGGTTTTGCGGGTTTCGCCCGGTTAAATTACCGTATTTTGTATCAATCGTCGCCAGCTCGCCCGCGTGGCTGACGATCTTGCCGGTAAACATATTATTGGCCCCGACAAAGGTGGCCGCAAAGGCGGTAGAGGGCGCGTTGTAAACCTGATCTGTGTTGTCAACCTGCTCGATAATCCCCGCTTTCATCACCGCGATGCGGTCTGACATGGTCAGCGCCTCGCCCTGATCGTGGGTGATGTAAATAAAAGTCACGCCGGTTTTGCGTTGAATATCCCGAAGCTCCGAGCGCATGTGCTGGCGCAACTTCAAATCAAGCGCCGACAAGGGTTCGTCTAGCAGCAATACCGCGGGTTCTACGGCCAAGGCGCGCGCAATCGCTACCCGCTGCCGCTGCCCGCCTGAAAGCGCGTCGGGTATTTTATCGCCTTGGTCCCCGAGCGCCACAAGATCCAGCAATTCTTCGGCGCGCTCATAGCGCGCTTTCTCTGGCATCCCGCGCATTTCAAGGCCAAAAGCCACATTGTCACGCACATTCATCAGCGGAAACAGTGCCAGACTTTGAAAAATCAAAGCCGTTGGTCGCTTGTCGGGGCTGATGCCGACCATCGGCTTGCCGCCAATTAATATCTCGCCGGATGTCGGCGTAAGAAAGCCCGAAATCAGCCTTAGGATGGTTGTTTTACCACAGCCCGATGGCCCAAGAATAGAAAAAAATTCGCCCGCTTTGATCTTCAGGTTCGTTGGGTGAACAGCTACAAAATCCCCGAATTTTATCGACACATTCTTTAGCTCAATATCCATTCCATGCATGGTGTGCCACCCAACCTCTCGTTTTATTATTAAATCGTTTTTAGCAATATCAGGTAGAGCCTATAAGGGCCCTGGCTAGCTCGGGAGAGAAAACACCAGGGCCCTGTAGGCAGCTCGAATTTAGAGCGCTGTCATTTTCTCTACATATTCCTGGCGCACACTGCCAAACCACGGCGTGTTCATTGGCCACCACCAAAGGTTTTCAATCGCGCCTTCGGGATAGGCAATATTGTAAGCATTTTTGCTGGCTTCGGTTAGAAAGGCAGCCGCGCCGACAGCCGACGAATTATAGCCGGTGTTATTGGCAAACATGCCGCCTATTTCCGGGGTCATAAGGAAGTTCATAAGCTCGTATGCCTGATCGACGTTGGCAGCACCTGAAGGCACGGCCATGGTATCCATCCAGCCAAGCGCGCCTTCTTTTGGCGCGGTATATATCCATTTCGGATCAACATCGTTATGCAGCCGGATGCCGGTAGAATCCCATGTCTGGCCAATGGTGCTGCCACCATCGGTAAAGGCCGAGGTCGCTTCGGTCGCGTTATTCCAATAGGCGCCGATATTGCCAATACGAGGTTTTGCGAAGGCAAGGCAGCCGTCAAGCACACGGCGCATATCGGCCTCGGATTTATACAAATCCATACCGCGGTTGGAAGACACCACCCCGATCGAATCCAGATAGATCGCCAGCGTGATCAGCAGCGATTTTTGGCGCCCGGCGACCTGGCCGGTAAGCCCGTCTTCCCAAAGATCGCCATATGATAATTCACCTTTGGCGAAATTATATTTCGAACTGTCATAGGTTATGCCCTCTGTGCCCCAATCATAGGGAACAAGATAGCGCTTGCCGCGCCGCGCGGCCCCGAGCTGAAGCGAGCTGCGCCAGATCGAGGTTTCGATTTGGTCAACCTTCAGCTTGGATTCGTCAATTTCGGACAAAAGATTGCCGTCATCGAACTCGGGGCGGGTGTCAACCGACGGGAAGATAAGGTCAAAACCTTTCCCGCCAGACGCCTTGAGCTTGCTCTGAAGCTCCTCGTTGGAGCCATAGGTCGAAAGGTTGACCGAAATGCCGGAAGCCGCCTCGAAAGCGTCAACAATATTTGGTTTGACATAATCACCCCAGGTAAAAACATTAACCTCGCCCGAAGAGCCGGCCAGAGCGTTTTTGATATAGAAAGGTGAAGCGGCAACAAACACGCCAGCCGTCGCCCCTTTAAGGAGGGTGCGGCGACTGAAGGCGCTTTGTTTGGCGGGTGTGGCAGGGCCACCTGATTTTGTAAGCATAAGATTGTTTCTCCCTTTGGGGTCTATATTTGTAATTTGTAGGGTTTCACGATATGCCACATTGGTCTGCTTGTCATTGGCCAATTATATGTTGAAGGCCATACCACTTTATGGCATTACTATTTTCGACGCTTATGGTATTACGGGGGCGGAATGGTCAGGTCGCGCAGCGGAACGCAATTTCAGTTTTTGAAACTGGAAAGAGCCTCCCGAACGCCGTTGTATCGCCAGCTGGAATCGCAACTGCGCGAGGCTATTTTATCAGGCCTGATCAAACCGGGCGCACAGCTGCCCTCTTCACGCGTGTTGTCCCATGATATCGGCCTTTCCCGCCCGACAATTGTTCAGGTCTATGAATATTTGGGGATCGAGGGCTATCTTGAAAGCCAAAGGGGGGCCGGAACGTTTGTATCGCGGGTGTTGCCGGTTTTTCTACCCAAAAGCGATGCTGGCAAAACGGCGCATATTTTAAACGCAAATGCGCAAAAACCGTTATCGGCAACGGGTGCGCGCTTTCAGGTTTCGAAAACAATATTCGAAAGCGGGCCGTTGGCGGCTTTTATGCCAAATGTGCCGGCCTTCAACCAATTTCCCCAAGCCCAATGGCAGAAAATCCGTAACCGGTTGATAAAGAATGAGTCAACCAACATGCTGGGTTACGAATCAGCGGCGGGGCACCTGCCTTTGCGAAAAAGCATCGCCAACTATCTGGCAATTCACCGTGGTGACACCTGTGACCCCGAACAAATTCTTGTTGTGCCCGGTGCCCATTTTGCCTTTCACATGGCAACAATGCTTTTAAGCGACCCCGGTGATAAAGTGTGGGTCGAAAACCCCGGCCCGGAAAACCTGCGCATTCAGCTGCAGGCAACGGGGCGTGTTGTGGCCAACATCAATGTAGAGGCCGACGGCATGGATGTTGAAAATGCCATACGCAACCACCAAAACGCCCGACTGGCGTTTACAATGCCGTCGCGCCACCACCCTTTGGGGGTTACCCTTAGCTTGCCCAAACGGCTGAAACTTCTTGAATGGGCACAAGAAAACAACAGCTGGATTGTAGAGGACGATTACGACAGCGAATTTCGCTATAGCGGGCGCCCTTTGGCCTCTATTCGAAGCATCGATACCTCTGGCAGCGTGGTTTACGTTGGCACCTTCAGCAAATCGCTATTTCCGGCTTTGCGGATCGGCTATCTTGTGTTGCCCGAGCGGTTGGTGGGTGTTTTCAAAAGCGCGATCGGGGCAACCTTTAGAAGCGTGTCCACGCTTGATCAGGCAACCTTGGCGGCATTCATAAATGAAGGCTATTTCTCGGCCTATATAAGGCAGATGAATGATCTTTATAGTGCGCGCCTAAACACGTTTTGCATGCTGTCAAAGCAAATACTACGGGGGCTGCTTGATATTGAAAAAACTGAAAGCGGCCTGAACGCCATTGGCTGGCTGCCCGATACAGTCAACGACACCGATGTCCAGATCGCGGCGCAAGCGAAAGGGGTATATGCCCTGTCGTTTTCCCGATATTGTGATCGCCCGAACAAGCGTAACGGTCTTGTGTTGGGGTTCGCCAGTTGCGAAGAAACGGCAATGAAGCAAAAGCTCTGCTGTCTTGCCGATGCGATCCGTGGTCAAATAAAGCCAGACACATAAGTTATGGAAGCTCTGAACATGCCCTGATTTCCGTGTTATACTTCTGGCGGCCCTTGCAGCGGGTTTTTGTTGGCCTCGCAAAAGAAAGCGCAACCAGAAATACGGCACCGTGCGCGCCAAGGTGGAGCCTGTTTTCCGGGCCATCAAATGCCAGTTTGGCTATCGCAAGGTGCGCTATCGGGGGCTTGCCAAAAACGAGGCGCAGATCTGCAGCGCTGATAGCGTGGGCCAAGCTCTGCCTCGCGCGAATATTGCCGCGGCAGGCACCCGCCGGAAGCCCCGGAAACAAGGGTAAACCGGCCGTAAAACCGGCTATAAAACCGGCTATAAAACCGAGGGTGTTGTTAATTTGAACGGCAACCGAAAACTTCACACAACAAAAACTCTGTTGATCAGACTTTTCCTGGATTAAAAATGGGGTGGTCCCCCTCAACAATCAGGCCCCGATTTGTTCGCGCAAAATCGCCACTGTCAGTGACAAAAAGATGTAAAGCCCGAAAAAGAACGCAAAGGCCAGCAGGGTGTTTTGTAGCGACTTGGGGTGGGTGGGCACATCGGGGGCTACCGGCGCCACCGCAAGACTCAGATACCGGGTTTGCCGTGTGGTTTCCAGCCGGGCGGCCTCAAGCGACGTTAGGGATTGTTGCAACAACGCTTGCCGCATTTGCAGATTGCTTTGCGCATTTTGCAACTCGCCGCTCACCCGCGCCAGCGAGGCGTTGCTGTTGCTGCTGTCGGTCATCGAGGTCCGGCGCGCGGCGATGCGCTCGGACAGGCCCTTGATGTCTTGTTCGATTGCGCGCACCTGCGCCTGATTAGGCGCCACGTTATTGTTGATTTCCGACAGCGCCAGCCGCTTTTGCTCAAGCCGGCCCTCGAGGTTGTTAAGAATAGACATCTGCCCCGTAATTTCGGCGTCGGCGCTGAAAACCCCGCGCGATTGTTGCAGCTCCAGCACTTTATCGGCGGCGTCCAGCACCGCTAGCTCGGCATCATCATAGGTTTTTTGCGCGCCCTTCAGTTGGTCGCGCCGGACCGGAGCCGCCAGCTGGTCAACCCGTTCTTCGGCAAATTTGATCAGCGCGCGCGAAAACTCGCCAGCCTTGTCGGGGGTGATGGCGATCACCGATAGCCGGATAACGCCCTCGGTCGGATCATAGCCGATTTTTACATATTTCTGGTATTTTTTATAGGCCGCCTCATAGCTGGCATCGGCGGGCAGGCGCTGGATGTCGTCAATGAATGGCTGCTGGAAATGGGCGATAAACCCGTTTTCAGTGTTCAACCGCAGCATCGCCTCGCGTGAGCCCAGATAGGCCTGCACGATCACCGAGTCCTCAAGGTTTGAAAGCCCGCTACCGCCAAGCAACCCGCCCAGACCGCCGCTTGAACCGCCGCTATCGGGTTTTTGGATCACCATCTGGCTGTCGACCTGATACATCGGCGTGGCAACATTGTAAAAATAAAAGCCCGCCAGATAGGTTGGCAGGGCAACAAAGAAAAACAGCCGTAGCGAGATCAGCACAAACCGGGCCTTGCGCCGCCGCGCCATTGATTTTTGTATTTTTTGAATATCGCTGCGGCGCTGCTCTTCGGAAATTACCTGTGGCGCGCCCGGCGCTTGGGCGGGGGCTTTGGCTTTGGCACCTGGCACCGGGTTTTGCGCGGCGGCGGTGGTATCGAGCATGGTTACCCGGTCGCGGGTCACATCAAAACCGCGCTCTTCCAGCATTTTGGCGGCTTCCTCGCCGCTGCCGGGGCTAAGCCCCATGCGCACGGCTTTGCGCCGCGCCATGCGGTAATAGGCCGGCGTGCCCTTTTGGGGCGGCACAGCTTTGGGTTTTATCGGCACCGCTGCGGCGGGTTTTGGGTCACTGGTCATAGGCGTAAAGCTGCTTTGCTTCTTCGAGGCTGTTAAACATGTGCAAACGCCCGTCCCGCAACACGGCGGCCCTGGTGCAATAGCGCTCCAGAATAGCGGCAGAATGCGATACAATAACCACGGTTGATTTGCTCAGCCTTTCATGCAGGACATTCCCTGCTTTCATGTTAAAATCGGCATCGGTGCTGCTCGGCATGCCTTCGTCTATCAGGTATATATCAAATTCGAGCGCCAGCAGCAATGCAAAGGATACCCGCGCCCCCATGCCCGACGAATAGGTGGTCATCGGCATGTCGAAATATTCTTCGATATCTACCAAATAGCGCACATAGGCCTCTATATAGTCGGGTTCCAGCCCGTAAAGCCGGGCGATATAGCGGGCGTTTTCGGCGGCGCTGTGGGCTGGCACGATCCCGCCCATGAACCCCAGCGGGAACGAAATGCGCGAGGTGCGGATAATATTACCCTCGTCGGGTTTTTCCAACCCGGCCATCATGTTGATCAACGTGGTTTTGCCCGTGCCGTTGGATGCCAGAATACCCAGCGATTGCCCAAGCTCGACCGTAAAGCTGGCCTGATCCAGTATGACCTTGCGCTGAAAGCCGGTCCAAAAGGATTTACTGACATTTCTGAACTCTAGCATTACACATCACACATGGCTGCACTCACCCGAGCATATTGATACCGCAACCACCTTAACAGAACAAAAAATGTTTGACAGGTTTTTCGGCACCCCCCGCATCAGGGTTTCTTCTGCACCTTGAGCATCCTGCCGACAATCAGTGATACAATCGCGGCGGCAAAGCTGAACAGCGCGCCCATTTTGGCGGCATCCTGCACATCACCGCCCGGAAACGCCACCGAGGCCACAAACAGCGCCACGGTAAAGCCGATAGCAGCCACACAGCCCAGCACAAACAGGTCAGGCATACGCATGCCTTCGGGCAGGCCAAAGCCCAGCGGCCGCGCCCCGATCCAGCCAAAAATAAAGATCCCCACCGGTTTGCCGATCAACAGCCCCGCCAGCACCAGCCATGTGGCCTCGCTGATCGCCGAAAACTGCACGCCGGCGTTAAACAGGCCAAAGAAAAACAATATAATTTCAACCGGGTGTTTAAGCCCGTGTTCCATGGTATTCAGCAGGTCTCTCAGGTGGGTTTCGGCGGCCGAGAATATGCCGTAAGCGCGCTCGGCATGCGGAATAGTCGGCACGATCACCAACAGGCCAAGCGCGGGGTTGATACCCGAGCGCATAAACGCATACCACGAGACCGCGCCCGCCAGCAGATAGGGCCAAAAGCTGGCTTTTTGCCGCATCCAGGTTGAGGCAGGCCGATGCTCTTTGCCACGATCAAGGCGGCGTGGCAGCCAGTTAGCCAACACATAAACCGCCACAGCCGCGCCCGCCGATACCAGCAGCCACAACGGCACGAGTTCTTCAGACGGATAGAAAACTGCCAAGATCACCAGCCCCAGCGCATCATCGGCAATCGCCAGCAGCAGCAAAAACCGCACCGCAGGGTGGCCGGCACCAAACACCATGCGGCCAATCAGGTATGAAAACGCGATATCGGTGGCCGTGGGCACGGCCCAACCATTTGACACCGCCTCAAACGTGGTTGACCCCAGAAAATAGGCAATACCAAGGTAAACCGCGATCGGCCCCAGCATGCCGCCCACGGTGGCGATCAGCGGCGTAACCGCCTTTTTGCCGCGCAGCGAGCCGGATTTAAGCGCCACCGCCTCCCAGACCTCTTTGCCGGCGATGGCAAAGAAAAACGCCATCAGCAGTTCGTTAACCAGATAATGCGGGGTTAAAATGCGCACCCCGTCTTGCATAAAGCCGATCAAGCCGTCCTTCCACATTACAAAATCGATCATTTCGTCGTAAAGGCCGATATAGTAATGCGGCACGCCCTCGACCGGAAACATCAGGTCAAGGTTGGCCCAGACCAGCGCGGTCAGCGCCCCGATGATCAGCAACAGCGAATACGAGGTCAGAAAATTCCAGACGCGATACATAGGGCTCCCCTTCTTGGCTCTTGGCTTCTAATAATGTAGACCCGCGCTCAGAACAATGATTTACTTGCCAAAACCCGCGCCCGATGGCGGATTTTTTCCCACAAGGTAGCCCAATGCAGACACCGCTTGATATCGCCCATCACCGCATGCAGCAAAACGAGGCCGAAACCGCCGGTTTTTATGAGCGTTTTCTGGAGGCAGAGCTGTTTTTGCTACTGGAGGAGGCGGTCTCGGGCAGTTCGGCAAAACCGCTGATCCTAGAAACCTCCGATGGTGCGCTGGCGCTGGTGTTCGACCATGAGGAACGCTTGGCAGACTTTAACGATACCGCCAGCAGCTATGTGGCGCTGTCGGGGCGGCGGGTGGCGGCGTTGCTGGCGGGGCGGGGGGTTGGGCTGGGGCTTAACCTTGGCGTGGCGCCAAGCGCGATGGTGCTGCCTGCAGACGCGGTCGTGTGGCTGGCCGAAGCAGCACAAAACAATGACGAGCAGCTAGAGGCCCGCCCGCGTGAAATCAGCAAACCGGTTGGCGTGCCAGAAGCATTGGTTGGTGCGCTTGATACGAAACTGGCCAATATGGCGGGGATTGTGGGGGCGGCCTATCTGGTATCTGTAAACTATGAAAACGGTGAAAACGGGCATATGCTGGCGCTGGTCAATGTGCCGGAAGCCGCCAAAACCGGCGTATCCGAGGCCCTGTCAGAGGCGCTGCGTTTTAGCGGTATCGAAGCCGGACAGCTTGATCTGGCATTTCTGGCGCTTGCGGACCCGCAGCTTGAAAAGTTTTCCCGTGTCGGGCTGGGCTTTGACATCCCCGAACTGATCCTGCCCAAAACCGGCGCGCCAACGGCCCCGGGAATGGACCCCGATTCGCCACCCATTCTGCGCTGAAACCGTTTTGTTACCTCGGTTCGTTTTTTTTGGGGGGGAATTGGCGCAGCCGAAAGGGGGCGTCGCCCCCTGCCGAGCGAAGCGAGGCCCGGTCCAGCGCAAGCCGACACTTTGCGGCGCAAAGGATCGGCTTGCGCTGGAGAAAAACGGTCGGGCTTGGCGCAGGCTTGACGGGCTTGCCACAGGCTCAGGGAGGGCTACGCCCCCCGTCGCCCGTGGCAGGTTTTTGCAAGCAAAAACGGCCCTGCGGCAACGGGGGTATCAGGGGGCGTTGGCGGGGCGCACATCATCGGCACCCCAGATTACGTCTTGCGCCTTGGTTTTGCGGGCGGCTTTGCGCAGTTTGCGGTCTTGCGCGATCTGGCCGCGGCGTTTGACCAGCGCGCTGAAGCCGCCAAGCGTGCCGTAAGCGCCGCGTGATATCCAGACCGGCAGCGACAATAGCGCCGGGGTGACCACCAGCGTCAGCACCGTGGCGATGCCAAGGCCAAACACCACCGCCGTTGCCAGTTGCTTCCACCACAGCGCGGTTGGCGCATCAATACTGTAGCCGCCATTGATGAAATCAAGCGACAGCCCGATCATCATCGGGGCCAGCCCCGCCATGGTGGTGATCGTGGTCAGCAGCACCGGCCTGATACGGGCCTCGGCGGTGCGGGTGATCGCCTCTAGTCTTGGCAGGTATTTTGAGAACTCGTCATAGGTGTCGATCAGCACAATGTTGTTGTTCACCACAATCCCCGCCAGCGCCACAACCCCCGTGCCGGTCATGATAAAGCTGAACGCCTGCCCCATAACAAGCATGCCGATCAGCACGCCGGTGGTGGAAAGCACCACCGCCAGCAGCACCAGCACCGAGTTGTAAAACGAGTTGAACTGCGCCAGCAAAATAACAAACATCAACCCGAGCGCCCCCAAAAAGGCTGAGCCAAGAAAGGCGGCGGTTTGGGCCTGTTCCTCGGTATCGCCGGTAAACACCCAGTTGACACTGGCGGGCAGCACCGCCTCGGTTTCCAGCCACTTGGTCAGTTTCGCGGTTTCGTCATTGGCGTTTACGCCATCGGCCACACCGGCCAGCACCCGAAAGAACCGCGATTTATCAACGCGGTTTATCTGGCCAAGCTTGGGCACCGGGGTGCGGGTTACAAAATTGCTGAGCGGCACCAGCGCTTGCGGGGTGCGCACGCGCAGGGTGTCTAGCGTGCTGAGCAGACGGTCTTTTTCAGGGAAGCGCACCCGAATGTCGATTTCGTTGTCCGAGGCATCGGTGCGCATGGTGCCAATTGTCAGCCCGCGCGTTACCAGCTGCACCATGCCACCAACCGAGGCGACATCGGTGCCAAAACGACCGGCTTCCTCGACATCGACATTAAGCTGCCAGTCAATGCCCGGCAGCGGGCGGGTGTCTTCGACATCGACCAGCTCGGGCTGGCTGCTGAAATAGGCGTTGATATAGGCGGTGGCCGCAATCAGCTCCTCCCAGTTGTCACCCGAAACCTGCAGGTTGATCGCCTTGGCCGCCGCCGGCCCCATGCTTTGCTCGATGATCTGGGCGCGAATGCCCGGAATTTCGGCAAGCCGCGTGTTAAGCTCGGCAATGATCAGCTTGCCCTTTCGGCGCTGGTCCCATGGCGCCAGCTCTATCTGGATCTCGCCGATGGTATCAATGGGTTTGACCGCGCCGCCAGAATTGGTGTTCAGCCCGCCAGAGCCGGCAAAGGCAAACACATAGTCGATGCCCTTAACTTTGGCGATCGCGGCCTCGGCCAACTTTACTAGGCGGTCTTTCTCGGTGATCGACAGGTTGCCGCGGGCTTGCACATAGGCGACCGCGCGCTCGGGCTCGGTTTTAACGAAAAACTCCATGCCTTTATTGTTGGCGCTGAAGATCGTAAATACAGTGTAAACAAAAAGCCCGACCAGCACGATTGACACCACCGGCATTACCGGATTGCCCGAAATAAAGTGGATAAAACGACCAAAAAGCGTGCGCTTGTAACCCGCCTTGGCCACCTTTTCACGCTTGGGGTGTTTAAGGCTGCCCATAAACACCGCAATAAGCATCGCCCCGACCGAGAACCCGACCCCGCCAAGCGTAGCCTGCCCGCGCAGCCCGAACATGACTGATTGATAGGCCAGCGCCAGCGCGCCAAGCAACAGCACAAGCCGGATCACAAAATGGAAATGCGCCCGCAAAAAATTGGCCACCGAGTCCATCGTTTTGGCGACGCGGCCAACAACCCCGCCGACCACCGGCAGGTAAACCAGCGCCACCAGCAGCGAGGCGGTAAGCACAATAATAATGGTCACCGGCAGCTTGGCCATAAACTGCCCCGCCACCCCGGGCCAGAACAAAAACGGCAAAAACGCACATAACGTGGTGGCGGTAGAAGAGACAATGGGCCAGAACATTCGCTTGGCGGCCATGCCGTAAGCGCGCATTGGCCCCACGCCCTCTGCCACCTTTTTATCGGCGTATTCGACCACCACAATCGCGCCATCCACCAGCATGCCGACCGCTAAAATAAGCCCGAACATCACGATGTTGGATATCGCGATCCCCATCACCGCCAGCATCGCAAAGGTCAGCAAAAACGAGGTCGGAATCGCAAAACCAACCAACAGGCTGGAGCGCACCCCAAGGCTGGCCAGCACCACGATCATCACCAGCGCGATCGCCGTCAGCACCGAGGCCAGCAGCTGGTTGACCATGTTGTTGACCTGCGTCGAGTTATCAAGGCTGAAATTCACCTCGACCGCCTGCCGCAGGTCTTCGGGCCAGTTTTCAAGCTCGGTGGCGACAGCGGCGCGCACCAGCTTGACCGTGTCGATCACGTTAAAACCCTTGCGCTTGATCACCTGTAGCGCCACCGTGTCATTGCCATTAAAGCGCGCGGTGCCGACCCGGTCTTCGAAGGTCAGGCGAATCTCGGCAATATCGCCCAGCGTGATCACCCGGTCGCCATTGCGTTTGATCGGCAGCGAATAAACATCCTGCACCTTGTTAAAGGCCGAGGGGATCTTGATAGAATAAGTGCCGGTGCCGATCTCTATCTCGCCCGCCGCGATCAGCCGGTTGTTGTTGTTGACCGCGTTTATCAGCTCACCCGCCGTTACGTTATAGGCCTCCAACTTTAGCGGGTCGATCAGCACTTCCATCATTTCGTCGCGCTGGCCGGCAATGCCGACCTCCAGCACCGGCGCCAGCCCCTCTAGCGCCGATTGCAGGTCTTTGGCGACCCGCAGCAGGGTGCGCTCGGGCACAGCCCCCGACAGCGCAATGATAATGATCGGAAATTCGGAAAAGTTGATCTCGTTGATGCTGGTGCTGGCAATGCCGTCGGGCATGTTGTTTTCAGCGTCTTTCAGCTTGGCGCGCACATCGGCAAGGGTGGCCGATTTATCCCAGCCGAACTCGAATTCCAGCGCGATGCCGCCGTAACCCTCGGCCGCGGTCGACGACATTTTTTTCAACCCCGAAACATCGCTCATCGCGTTTTCCAGCGGTTTTACCAGCAGGCGCTCTGAATCTTCGGCCGAAATGCCGGGGTAAACCACCGACACAAACAAGGCCGGAATGTCGATATCGGGCGCGCCTTCCTTGGGCAGGGTGGTATAGGCATAAGCGCCCGCGATAATGGAAAGCACAATAAAGGCCAAAACCATCCGCGCCCGTCCAATGGCCCAATCAACGATACCGGTCATTTATTCGCCACCCTGCGTGGTAACAGAAATTGCCCGCCCGTCCGTTACATATTCTTGCCCGGTGACGATCACGTCAACCTCGGGCGGCAGGCCCGAAAGCCAGAACCCCTCGGGTGAATCGCGCACAATCTTTACCGGCATGAAGCGGGCGATGTTGTCGATATTCACCCGAACCCCCAGCGTGCCCTCGTTGTCAAGGGTCAACACATGTTGCGGCAACAGATGGGCCTTTTCACCGGCATAGGCGATGGCGATCTCGGCCGACTGGCCATCAAGAATGCTGAGATCGGCGTTGTCTACCGATACCTCCAGCCGAAAGGTGCGGGTTAGCGGGTCAGCCGAGCGGGCGATAAAGGTAACCTTGCCCACCACTTCACGCCCCGAAATCAGCCGCGCGCCGGCCAGTTGCCCGACCTTCAGGTTAACCACGTCGATCTCGGGCACATAGCCGACCATTTTAACGGTATCGAGCGCCAAAATGGTGGCACAGGGGCTGCCGGGTTGCAGCAATGCGCCAATTTCGGCGCTGTCGTTTTCCAGCACGCCATTAAACGGGGCCTTGATTTTTAGCTGGCTTAAAATGCGTTCCACGCTCAGCACCCGCGCCCGCGCGCTTTCCAGCGCCGCCGAGGCAGAAATGGCTGTGTTTTCAGCCCCAAACCCGCTTTGCGCCAAGCGTGAGGCGACATTGTTATTGGCTTCGGCATTGGCCATCTGGGCGCGGGCCTCGGCCAGCTGGGCCTCCAGCACGCCCGGGTCAAGCTCGCACAAAACCTGCCCCAGCGTTACCGCCGTGCCGCTGGGCAGGGGTTGTGAAATTACCCGCCCCGAGGTTTCGGCTTTCATCTCTATGCGGCGCGCGGCCTGGGTGGTGCCGCGCAGCACGATACCTGCCTGCACTTCGCGCGCGACCGAATGCAGGGTCACCACCGGCACCGCGTCCAGCGCTTGCGCGGCGGGGTTTGCCTCGGCGGAGGTGGCATCGGATTCGGGCGTGGCAGGATCGGCGCCGGCAAGCGCAAACAGCGCGTCGCGCTCCATCACCATGGCGTAAATAAAGGCGCTCACCAAAAGGGCGGTCAGAATATGAAGGATCTTCATCGGCAAGGGCTCCGCAGGGTCGCTGGCATCTGTCGGCATGGCACCGGCAGAGTAGGGTCGTCAGTTTTGCCCTCGGCGGGGCTTGTTGGCATTAATTACAGCCCGCACAGGCCAGTAACAAGACCGCGCGGTCCAATTTCGCCTATTCCCGCAAGGATTATCCTTTGTCTTTGCATAGGCGGGGCTTACGCGCTAAGTTGCCGCCAAAGTTTTGCAGGAGATTACCGTTGAGCGAATCAGATTCCTTTATTGTCGAGGTCACCGAAGAGGTGCGGCGCGAAAAGCTGTTCAAGCTGTTCAAGAAATACGGCTGGGTGATGGTGCTGATCGTGCTCGGGATCGTCGGCGGCACCGCCTATAACGAATGGGCCAAATCCAGCAGCCAGAAAGAGGCCCGCCTGACCGGCGATTTGATGTTGGCCGCGATTGCCGCCAACAACCCCGCGCCGCTTGAAACGCTGGTCGGGCAAAACGCGGCCAGCACGGTGGTTGCTGCGCTCGAAATTGCCAACATGGCCGAGACCGCCGGTGATACCAAAGCCGCGCTGGCGGGGTATCGCACGGTTGCCAACATGCCCGATACGCTGATTGTCTATACCGATCTGGCGTGGCTGAAAATTGTAATGCTTGATGGTGACAACATGCCCGAGAGTGAGCGAAGCAGCGCCTATGAACGCCTGATGGCCCCGGGCGCGCCCTATCGTTTGCTGGCGCAAGAGCAACTGGCCATGCAATATGTGCGCAGCGGCGATACCGAAGCCGCCATAACCGAGCTTTCGGCGATTGTGAACGACCCCGGCGTCACACAAACCTTGCGCGGCCGCGCCCAACAGTTGATTGTGGCCCTGGGCGGGGTGGTCGCGCCGACTACGGCCAACGGCTAATATAGGCGCCAACAGGCATTTTTTTGAGCGGGTATGTAATGATGACATCAGCAAGAACATGGCGAAAACTGGGGTTTGCAGTGCTGGCGCTCGGGGCGCTGGCGGGGTGTGCCGGAAACAATAACAGTATTTTGCCCGGCGAACGCCAGTCGATCCGCCCGCAACAACAATTGACGGTCGAAAACCGCGCCGCCGCGATCTCGCTGGGCGCGCCGGTCAGCAATGCCACATGGTTGCAGCAAAATTACGGCGCCACCCATGTGGTGCCGCATCTGGCGCTTGCGAGCGCTCCGGCGCTGCGTTTTAGCGTCGATATCGGGCGGGGCAACTCTGACCGCTCGCGCATTACCTCGACACCGGTTATTGCCGCGGGGGTAATTTATACGCTCGACGCGGGCGGGCGGGTGCAGGCCAGTGCCACCGATAGCGGCAGTGCCCTGTGGGCCACCGATATCACCCCGCTGGGCGAGAAAAACGGCGCCGAGGGTTTTGGTGGCGGGCTGGCGCTGGACGGGGCCTCGCTTTATGTCACCACCGGCTTTGGTGAATTGCTGTCGCTGAATACCGGCAATGGTGCCGTTAACTGGCGCTACGGCTTTTCGGCCCCCTTGCGCGGCGGGCCAACGGTTTCGGCCGGTCGGGTGTTTGTGATGGGGTCAAACGATGTCGCCTATGCCATCGACGGTGCGCGCGGCAAACTTTCCTGGAGCGTAACCGGCCCTGCCACCACCGGGCCGGTTACCATGGGCGGGTCCAGCCCGGCGGTAAGCGGCAATACCGTGGTGCTGCCGTTCAGCTCGGGGCGCAGCATGGGCGTGACCACCGGCGGCCAGACCCGTTGGAGCCAAGACGTAAACCAAGGCCGCTTGTCGGACGTGCGGGCGCTGATCAGCGGCTTTCCCGGTGCGCCGGTCATTGCGGGCGGGCGGGCCTATTTGGGTAATGCGGGCGGCCAAAGCGCGGCCGTGCAGGTCAGCAATGGCGATGAGCGCTGGGCGCTGCCCGTGGGCGCAACCGGCACCGCAGCGGTGATCGGCGGGTCGGTGTTTATGGTCAGCGATACTTCGCAATTGCTGCGCATCAACGCGGCCTCGGGGCAGGTGATCTGGGCGGTGCAACTGCCCGAATTTGCCAAACCCGCCAAGCGCAAGGGTTTCGTTGCCCATTACGGCCCTGTGGTGGCTGGCGGGCAGGTTATTGTGGCGGGCAGTGACGGGCAATTGCGCTTTTTTGACCCTGTCAGTGGCGCGGCCAGCTATAGCGTGGCGCTGCCCGGCGGCGCGGCCTCGGCACCGGTGGTGGCGGCGGGCGTGCTTTATATGCAAAACCAAAAGGGCAAACTTCTTGCTTTCCAATAGGCGCGATTGGGGCTAATAGCTTTCGTTTCGGGGCGTTTGGCCCCTGATCTCTCTGTTGAGGCGATACCATGTCTTTCACCATGGCCATAGTTGGCCGCCCGAATGTTGGCAAATCAACCCTGTTCAACCGGCTGGTTGGCAAAAAACTGGCTTTGGTCGATGACCAGCCCGGCGTGACCCGCGACTTGCGCGAGGGCGCGGCGTGGCTGGGCGATTTGCGGTTTACCATCATCGACACAGCGGGGCTTGAGCAAGCGACCGACGAAAGCCTGCAAGGCCGGATGCGGGCGCTTACCGAACGCGCGGTCGATATGGCCGATGTTTGCCTGTTTATGATCGACGCCCGCGTCGGGGTCACGGCGGATGACGAGGTTTTTGCCGGTATCCTGCGCCGCAAAAACGCCCGCGTGATTTTGGCCGTCAACAAAGCCGAGGGCAAGGCGGGCGAAACCGGTTATTACGAGGCCTTCAATCTGGGCCTTGGCGAACCCTTGCAGATTTCGGGCGAGCACGGCGAGGGTATGGAAGACCTTTATGCAGTCTTGATGCCGATCCATGACGAATTTGAAAACGCCGACAGCTTCGAGCCTGAAACCGATATCGAGGTTTCGGACGAGGTTGACGAATTTGGCGAGGCCGCCGTGCTGCCCGACGACCGCCCGCTGCAAATCGCGGTGGTTGGCCGGCCCAATGCCGGCAAATCCACCCTGATCAACCAGATCATGGGCGAAGAACGGTTGTTAACCGGCCCCGAAGCGGGGATTACCCGCGATGCGATCTCGGTGCGCACCAAATGGGAGGGGCGCGAATTTCGCATTTTTGATACGGCCGGTATGCGCAAAAAAGCCAAGGTGCAGGAAAAGCTTGAAAAGCTTTCGGTATCAGACGGTTTGCGGGCGGTTAAATTTGCCGAGGTCGTGGTGGTGCTGCTGGATGTGCAGGTGCCGTTCGAGCAGCAGGATCTGCGCATTGCCGATCTGGCCGAGCGCGAAGGCCGCGCGGTGGTGGTTGCGGTCAACAAATGGGATCTGGAAGACGAGAAAAACGAAAAGCTGAAGGATTTGCGCGAAAAGTTCGGCCGCCTGCTGCCACAATTGCGCGGCGCGCCGATGGTGATGGTCTCGGCCCTGACCGGCAAGGGGCTGGACAGGCTGCATGCGGCTATTCTGAAAGCCCACGCCACATGGAACACCCGGATTTCAACCGCCAAGCTGAACCGCTGGTTAAAAGCCATGATCGAGGGCCACCCGCCGCCCGCCCCCAGTGGGCGGCGGATAAAAATGCGCTACATGACGCAGGTAAAAACCCGCCCGCCAACATTCGTGGTGTTTACCTCGGTGCCCGACAAGGTGCCCGAAAGCTATAAACGGTTTTTGGTCAACGGGTTAAGGGTAGATTTTGATATGCCCGGCACGCCGATAAGGCTGTTTTTGCGCGGCGGCGACAACCCGTTTGCGGCCAAGGCGGCAAAACGCAAAATCCACTAGGCCGCGCACGGGTTTATGATGGCCGACCGCTATCGGCCATCACAAAAGCGGGCTAAACGCCGGAGCGCAGCACCATTTGCACGGCGGCGGCGGCCTCGGCCCCTTTTTTGACGAAATGCTCCATAAAATAGGCGCGGTGCTCGTCATGGGCATGAAATTGGTGCGGGGTCAGTGATACGCTGAACATCGGCACATCGGTTTCAAGCTGCACCTGCATCAACCCGTTCACCACCGCCGCCGCCACGAAATCATGGCGGTAAATGCCGCCATCAACCACCAGCGCCGCCACCACCACCGCGTCACGGGTTTTGGCCAGACGCTTGGCCAACAACGGGGCCTCGAACGCGCCGGGCACATCATGGGCCGTGATCTCGCAGGCAAAACGGTCTTCCTGCATTTGCGCCTTAAACCCGACCAGCGCCTGATCTACGATATCTGCATGCCAGCGCGCCTTGATAAAGGCAATTTTGAAGGGTTGTGTCATAGCAAACTCCATTTTATTCCAGACACCAACCCAGAGCAAAAAAGAGCGCATAAGCGCCCATTCTCTTCCATCCGGACTTTAACCGTCGGCCACGGAATTTCACCGGTGTCTGCTGACCACCCGTTGGGTGCGCTCGCGGGCTATAACCGCCGGTGGGGAATTGCGCCCCGCCCTGAGAATGCCGGATGAGTCCGGCGGGCATAATTTGACGAAGATTTATGCCAATGGCAAGGGGGAATGGCCTGTAAGGGAGAATGTGTCACGCCGACCCTGTTGCCCAAGGCGCCTGCGCTGAAAACAGGCCATATCGCCCTAATTGATGCATGGCCTCAACAAGGCCGACAATTAACATCTATAAAATAGCGTAAATTATCGGCCTGTTCACTTAAATCACGCCCATAAC